>QKCT01000077.1 GCA_003245625.1 Bacillota bacterium
AGGACCAGATCATACCCAACCAGAGGGATTGCAATTCAAAGTCTTAGGGGTATCTTTCTTTAAGACGCCGATTCGAAATCATGAAATAGTACCGAAAGAAAGCACTCAAAAATTGGCTCCGGTATTTGCGTATGATAAAACCAGTTCCTATTTCTACGGAGCAGGTATTATGCCAAATACCAAGCAAGCAGGTGCAAAGAATCCGGATGGATACATTTATGTGTATGGCTATAAAACGACTGGATTCTTACGTGAATTGATTGTATCCAGAGTGAAAGAAGAGTACTTTGAATTTTTTGATGATTGGGAATACTACGATGGAACAGGATTCACAAAAGATATACTCACATCGAAAGGGATTTTAGGTCATGTCTCTTGTGAGTTATCGGTTTCACCAATTCTTGAGGGACGATTCCAAGGAAAATACATCTGTGTATTCACCTACGATGTGAACACACCATATGTTGCTTTTGCGATTGGTGATAGTCCAATGGGACCATTTAGTGCTCCACAAAAAATCTATATCACTCCAGAACAAGATATTTTTAAATCCACCACCTATACCTATAATGCAAAAGCACATCCGCATTTATCAAAAAGTAAAAAGATATTGGTGACATATAATACCAATTCCTATAATTTTGACCATAATATGTCCAATCGATTGATTTATGGACCACGATTCATCTATCTTGAAGAAGTAGAATAAGAGGAACCTTATGACTGAACCAGTGAAGAAACCAAAATTAACAAAAAAACAAAAGCGACGAATTAAAGCCGCGATTCTTCACGTTGTCTTAATTATCGCGAGTTTTGGCTTTGTCTTTCCATTTCTTTGGATGTTATTTACAGCCTTAAAGACACCAGCAGAATTGCTACAAGGATTCCAACAATTCTTTCCGAGCGATCCGCAGTGGGGGAACTTTGTAAAAGCTGTTACTTCGATTCCATTCTTTATGTATTTGAAGAACTCTTTGATTATCGTTGTCTTAGTTGTTACCGGAACATTGTTTTCTGCAACAACAGCTGCTTATGCGTTTGCGAAACTGCGTTGGAAAGGTAGGGACAAATGGTTCTTGGTGATGCTGGCAACGATGATGATTCCGATTCAAGTTATTTTGATCCCAACTTATATCATGTATTCTTATTTGGGATGGTTATCCACTCGATTACCTTTGATTGTTCCGGCTTTCTTTGGGGGCGGAGCTGCATTTTATATCTTCTTATTACGCCAATTTTTCAAGGGAATACCAAAAGAATTGACAGAGTCCGCAATTATCGATGGAGCGAATCATTTACAGATTTTCTTTAAGATTATGTTGCCATTGTCAAAACCAGCATTATTAACAGTGGCATTGTTTACATTTATGGCCACATGGAATGATTACTTTGGTCCATTGATTTTCTTATCCAACCCAGATCATTGGACCTTGGCAATTGGACTTCGCAGCTTCCAAACTCAGTTTGGGGGTCGTTACGACCTGATGATGGCTGCTAGTATATTGATCATGTTGCCGACATTATTACTATTCTTTTTTGCACAAAAGAGTTTTATTGAAGGGATTACCTTCACAGGTATAAAAGGTTAACAAAAGAGGAGGAGAGTATGAAAAAACTATTGCTATTTCTGGTTGTATCGATGGTAGCGGTCGGCTTATTGGGCTGTGACAAGGATACAACATCAGACAAAACGGAAATCATCTTCTGGCATATGTCTCCAGTCGGAAGTGAATCATATTCCGGAATGAAAACTATTATTGCAGATTTCAACGATAGCCAAGACCTTTATTATGTCAAAGGCGTTGGATTTTCATTTTGGGACTATTGGGACAAACTTTCTGTCGCAATTGCATCTAGAACAGCTCCAAATATAGGGCTTTCTACCATTGATGATGTCGTATCAAGAGCTTCAAGTGGGGCGTTATACGATTTATCAACATTAATGGATGCAGATACGTCAGGGGTTAACACCATTGATTTAAATGAGTTCCGTCAGTCGCAAATGGATTTTGCGACTTATGAAGGAGATTTATATGCAATGCCATTTACCGCAACGACGAGAGCGTTATATTACAACTTAGATATGTTTGAGGAATTGGGATTGACAGAAGCAGATGTGCCGACAACTTGGTCGGAATTAAAGACAATCGCAAAAATGTTTGATGTCGTTGAAAACGGTGAAATCAAACGATTGGGATTTGACCCTACTTATGGAGATGCGACATATCATGGATGGCTATGGGAAGCCGGTTTGGATTTCTTCGATGACAACCTAGATCCAACCTTGAATACGCAAGGACATATCGACGTGATGAATTGGATTCTAGATTTCAACGATGATTTAACGAGAGCGCAATTGACCGCATTTGGTGAAGAAAATACATTACTTGGTCTGAATCCATTTGCCTCAGAAAGAGTTGCGATGATCATCGGAAATGATGGATTATATCAAACCATTATTAATTCCGGTGCGACATTCAACTATGATGTTGCCATGATACCAATCCCGGATGAAAACGGAGTTCATGTCAATTGGGGATCTGGTTTTAGCATTGAAATGTACAACAATGGAAATGATACTGATGCAGAAGTTCAGGGAACATACGAATTCTTGAAGTATCTGTTATCATCCGATGTACAACTGGAACTTGCTGAAGTCAATGGATGGATTATGAGTCATATATCAGCGATGGATATTTATGTAGAAAACAAACCAATCATGCAAAAACTTTTGGTTGAAGTCGACTATGCAAGAGATAAAGTTTATGTTCCATATGCGCCAAGTTGGCATGGAAATGACTGGCAACCATACTATACACAAATTCTAAATGGTGAGTTGACACCGGCAGAAGGCCTAGCCGCTGCGAGAGCAAACTATCTGGAAAAACAGGAGAATTACAATTCTGTCAATTAGAGGAACGTTATGAAAAGTGAAAACACAAGTTCAATCAAGAAACTGAAAAAACAAGAAAATATAATCGGCTATTTATTCGCATCTCCTTGGTTGCTTGGAATCACGTTGTTAGGTGCGTTCCCGATTTTAGCTTCGTTGTATATTAGTTTTACAACCTACGACATGATAAGTGCACCGACATTCATTGGTTTGAAAAACTATATTATTCTTTTTACAAACGACACTATTTTCTGGAAAAGCATGTGGAATACTGTGTATCATGTGATGATATCGGTGCCTTTAGGCTTAGTTACCGGAATTAGTTTAGCATTATTACTAAATAACAAAATCAAGGGTATGAGTGTATACCGAACGATGTTTTACTTACCAAATGTGGTTAGTATCGTCGCTATGGCATTGCTTTGGATGTGGTTGTTCCAACCAAACTTCGGTGTCATCAACGAATTGTTATCACCGATCTATAAACTCTTTAATATGGAACCGTTGCAGTGGTATCAATCTGCAAGTACATCGAAAATCACTTTGATTTTAATGGGAATGTGGACGGCCGGAGGTTCGATGGTCATCTACTTGGCACAGATGCAGGATATCCCCGTTTCATTGTATGAATCAGCCGAAGTAGATGGTGCAAATTGGATTCAAAAAACCATCCACATTACCTTGCCATTGATGACTCCATCTATTTTCTTTAATTTTATTATGGGAATCATCGGTGGCTTCCAAGTCTTTACCATTGCCTACATCATGACCAATGGTGGTCCATCTCGTTCGACCTATTACTTCGCATATTATATGTTTGATAAAATGATGACGGACCATTCCATGGGAATGGCAAGTGCAATGGCATGGATATTATTGATTATTATCTTGATCATTACTACGTTTGCTTTACGTTTGAATAAGCGTGTTGTTTATTTAGGCGAAGAATCATAAATTCAATTTATTATAAATAAAGGAGAGGAAAATGAAAAAAAGAATTTTGACTTTAGTAGTCATGTTAGCTGCCGTTTTGGCACTAACAGGTTGCTGGCCAGGTGAAATTGGCGTTACTACAATCTTCAACGCAGATGGATCCGGTAGCAGAACCATTGTATTGGACGTTATGGACGATACATTATCAGATGATCCGATTATTAATCCGGATGATCCAGACCAAACAGAAGGTAAAGGAGCTGTTATCAACAGTACTCACATCGATGGTGGTGTTCCTGCAATTCAAACTTGGCTGGAAGAAAATGCCCCTGATTTTATCACAGTAGAAGCAATGGAAACAGAAGGATACCACCGTTATTTCACATTGACTTATTCGTGGGAAGACTGGGAAGATTTCTTAGCGAAATACGAACAATTGGTTGATTTATCCCCTACCACAAGTTGGAGCGACTTTGACGATTCTGAATTACCTGCATTAACAGTGGAAGGGTTCTTCCATAAAACAGTGACATTCAGTGAGTCACGCGCAGTTGTCGAAGCTTCATTGGACTGGGCAATCGACGGAATTTGGAACGACATCTACTTAGAAGCGGATCTAGCTGGTTGGGTAACCAAAGCTGACATCTCTGTATTAGCAGGATACACAGTAGAAATTAGTGATCAAATGTATGAGGAATTAGCATACTATGATCCAAACGCAGCAGATGGCGATACCAATACTGGTGTTCGTGTATTTGTCGAAAGTGATGACTTCGAATTATCTGGAACATTCACAAATGTTGCGGCTATCGTTGGCGTCATTCTTGGTGGAGTTGTTGTTGCAGCTGGTGCTGCATTTGCAATCATCAAACTAAAAAAATAATTCTTTGAAGGTGAGAAGAGGATGCTGAAAGAGACGTATAAAAAAGCAATGGATATTGTTTATGTAAACTTTTTATGGATCATAACAAGTCTTTTCGGCATCCTTATCACCCTAGGAGCAGCAACTTCCGCAATGTTTCGAGTCATGCATAAGATTACGGAAGAAGAAGGTCCAACCAGTATTTGGAAAGAGTTTTGGCTAGGTGTAAAGAAAGACTTTTGGATGAATACTTTGGTTTGGATTGCTATCGTAACATTGTTTTTACCATTATACTTTTTATACTTGTATGCACTTGCAAATGAACAATCGATTTTCTTGGTCATCTGTGTTGCTGGATTTTACCAACTTTTAATTTTCTTCATTTTTTACTTTCCAACGGCTGCATTATTTGAAACTTCATCCCCTTGGCAGATGATCAGAAATGTATTGATTATGAGCAACACGAATATCTGGACGAATATCAAAGTCATTGGAGCTTTGGTATTCGTGCTGATTTTGGTGTTTTATGTACACCCTGCATTCTTAGTAATCGGAGTTGGAATCTATGGATTCTTACTCCATCATCAATTGAAAAAACCATTTACCCCATATTGGAATCAGTTTCGTCATAACGAGCCACAGAAGGAGCAACTATGAGCTATTTACCATTCAAATCAAGATACGATCGTTTTCCCGTCATTGACGTAGAACAACTCCATATTCAAGATACAATAAGTGATATACTTCAGACTATGAAAGGTCTAACCAACGGTGTAATCTGTTTTGAAACATATCCTGGAGTTGACCTAACCAAACTTAGAGAAGAGATCCTAGAGCACCTACCTTATGACGACATTATCTTTATTGAAGACATCGCAAAACCGGAAGAAGAATATGATAAAGTCGTTGATCCGTACCTTTACGATGACCGTGTTTTTGGCTATTATAGTCATCAACGCATCGAAGATTTCTATCAAATGGATCAAGTTGCTAGACTCAATCAGTTGATTGACCATCAGAAGCGAACCATCGTATTTGGATTTGGCGCTAGTTTAATCGATTATGATCATTTAATCTTTGTCGGTCTTACTCGATGGGAAATTCAACTTCGTTATCGAAAAGGATTATCCAATTTTAGAAAGAATAATCCAGAAGAAGATATTTTAAAGAAATATAAACGAGGATACTTTGTGGAGTGGCGAGTTGCGGATCGAATCAAAGAAGATCATTGGGACTCTGCACAATTCCTTCTTGACACAACAATCCAAAGTCAACCTAAGCTCGTTTCTATGACTGACTACAACCGTTGTTTAGACCAAGCGGTTAGTCAACCATTTAGGGTTGTTCCTTATTTTGACCCAGGAGTTTGGGGCGGTCAGTGGATGAAAGAAGTTTGCAATCTAGACCCGGAGCCAGAAAACTATGCTTGGTGCTTCGATGGGGTTCCTGAAGAAAATAGTATTCGGTTCCAATCCAATGGAAAGTACATTGAGACCCCTTCTCAAGATATCGTTCAATTTCGACCTTTGGAATTTATGGGTTCACATGTTTTTGAGCAATTTGGTCATCATTTTCCAATCCGATTTGATTTACTCGATACGTTTGAAGGTGGGAATTTAAGCCTTCAAGTTCATCCGGTAGAGTCCTATATTAAAAAGACTTTTGGGATGACATATACGCAAGATGAATCCTATTATATCTTAGATGCTTTACCTGGTGCTGTTTGTTATTTGGGAGTTAAAAAAGATATCGATCAAGAAGCATTAAAACAAGATTTGATCGATGCGAATCAAGGGAAGAAACCTTTCGATGATTCCCTATATATCAATCAAATCCCTGTTAAAAAGCATGATCACTTACTCATTCCCGGAGGAACAATTCATTGTTCCGGAAAGAATACATTGGTTTTGGAAATCTCCTCCTGTGTTTATATTTTTACGTTTAAATTGTGGGATTGGGGAAGAGTCGGAATGGATGGATTACCAAGACCAGTTTCGTTGGAGCATGGCTTTCAAAATATCCAATATGATCGAGATACAGACTTTGTTTATCGCGAATTAGTCAACCATATTGAACCGATTAGTGATGTGGAAGAGAAGACAGGACTTCATGAATTGGAGTTTATTGAATCGAGACGCTACTATGTGAAACAATCCCTAGTTATGGAAACGAATTCTACTGTAAATGTCTGTAATTTAGTGGATGGAATCGCTATGAGAGTGGAATCCCTGGATAAGTCCTTCCGACCATTTGAAGTTCATTACGCAGAAACATTTTATATCCCTGCAAATATTAAACATGTACGATTCGTCCCGCTTGATCCTAACGGATGTATCGTGGTGAAAGCGATGGTGAGATAAATGATTCGTTGGGAAATTCTAGCACTTATAATTATTCTATTTATTCCAATCTCATATATTCTCTATCTCTATGGAAAGAAGAAGGGGATTTCTGAATTTTTGAATATGCTTTTTATCGCAGGTTTAATGGGAAAAACCGAAGCGTTTCGAAATTATAACAAATATGCCAAAAAAGGCGGTATCGTCTTTGTTGGAGATTCGATTACGCAAGATTTCAATGTATATGAATATTTTCATGGAAGAAACGTCTATAATCGTGGTATTGGCGGAGATACCTCAAAGGGTGTATTAGGGCGCTTGCAAGAATCCGTTTTTGATTTAGAACCAGAAAAAGTATTTCTAAACATCGGCACCAACGATTTGGAATTACTGAATGATGGAATTGACGGAATTCACTCCCGAATTCAAGAAATCATTTATAAAATCAAAGAAACGTTACCAAATACAACACTATATCTTATCTCAGTCTATCCAGTCAATCCAGCCGTAGACTCCAAAACAGTTGGAAAACGAAAGAACACGGATATCTCAGAACTGAATAATCGACTAAGCGAGTTAGAAGGAATTACTTTTATCGATCTCTATTCCAAACTAGTCGATGAAGAAGGGTTATGTAGATCGTATACGATTGAAGGACTACATATGAACCAGCAAGGCTATGAAATTATTAAACAAGAGCTAGAGCAATACTTATAAACCATCTTTTCTCCGTTGCAACTCCATGCAACCAAAAGATAAAAAGTCGACATTTTTGTCGACTTTTTATTACAAAAGAACTAGTTTTTGATATAATCGAAGTTAGATACTATGAAAAATGAATATGAATGGGGAGAATATGACCTTCGAAAAAACGGTGATTATGCCGACGGATGATTATAATATGAATCTATTGCATCTATATCTGATGAATTTAGGGTTTCAATTTGAGATGATTGAGGATGTTCGTATCTATATTCTACCAAGACCAAAGATGATTGCTGCGGAGGATCGTGTTTTTCCCTCTATCGAGATTGTCGATCTTCAGGGCTCTGTTCGTTTTTTGATTTCTGTCTTACGAATGAAATCGGAACGTAGGTTGTTCGAACCATATTGCAATCTGTTCATTAAAACCTGTACTGGTGTCCTTATGAATGAAGGTTTTTTTGAAAAGGAATGGAGCGAATTCAATCGTGCTTATCGAAGAGCATTACCAAATGATATTTGGGTTTTGATTGGATTTGTAATCACAAGTGGGCTGCTTGCTTTAGGTTTTTATTTAGGAGGATTAGTAGGGTAATATGTTACAAGATATTATAATCGATAAATTAGGTACTATTCCGGATACCTTAATTATATTAGGTTCTGGAATCAATGACTTTGTCAAACAATTAACGGATAAGGAGTCCTTATCCTATAAAGCATTGTTTGATATCGATAGTGATGCTTCCATTGGCCATGCTGGGTATTTGCATTTAGGGTATTTACATTCCATTCCTATTTTAGTAATGGAAGGGAGAAAGCATTATTATGAAGGTGTGAATGATGATGAGATGCGCTTTCTTTTACAGTCGTTTGCGGCGGTTGGAGTGAAGAACCTCATTGTTACAAATGCCTGTGGTGGAATGAATGAAAGCTTTCAACCTGGCGATATCATGTTGATTGAAGACCATATCAACATGATGGGTCGAAATCCTTTGGTCGGAAGGAATAATGACCAATTGGGGGAACGTTTTGTCGATATGACAGAACCTTACGACATTGAGTTTAGAGAAATCATCAAGGATATTGCTTATCAAGAAGATGTTCCTTTACAAAAAGGAATATATGTTTCGTATCTTGGTCCTAGTTATGAAACGAAAGCGGAGATTCGAGCGTTTCGTATGTTGGGTGGGGACGCCGTAGGAATGAGTACTGTTCCAGAAGTTATTATCGCAAGACATGCTGGAATGCGAGTTCTTGGCTTATCAATCATTACGAATATGTCAACGGGTTTATCCCAAAACAAACTATCTCATAATGAAGTTCTGGAGATGGGAAGACAAGCGTTGGAACGTCTTTCGATTCTCTTAGTGGAATTCGTAGAAAGGATATCCAATCATGAAGGTTTATAAATCAAATCGGTTGCATTATCGTCCTTTTCAAAACTCCGATATTCGGTTTTTGGTAGCATTACTCAGCGATGACCGAGTTTGTCGTTATCTACCTGGTAACATCGGTTATCCAGAAAGCAAAATTCATAATGTTTTATACCGATTTGTCAATTCAGGCCAATCCGATCCTTATTATCAGGTTTTTCTAGTGTCCGAGAAGGACACGATGAAGCCGATCGGGTATGCAGGAATTCAAATTGTGAAAGAATACGAGAAATACGAAATCTTTTATGCTTATATTCCCGAATCCTGGGGAAAAGGCTATGCAACAGAAGCATCTCTAAAAATGAAAGAAATCGCAAAGAACAGTGGGTTAAAGGAATTGATTGCCTTAGCTGATGTAGAGAACATCGCCTCACAAACTGTGTTAGAACATACCGGTTATATCAATCAAGGGGAAATTCATTTGTGGGGTTTGGATTTATACTATTACGAAATGAATATTTAGACAGAAGGATACTAGGATTGAGACTTTAACAAAGTCTCTTTTTTTATTTGTTTCAATCATCCAATTCAAACATTTCAAATTCAATCACACTCTCTTCATGAAAAGAACACAATTGATTGGTATTATTTCCTAGTACGAAAAATACTAGAAAGAAGGAACTTTATGTCCACACTAATCGGAATCGATTTAGGAACTACTAATTCCTGTGTCGCAACCATGAGAGGGAGCGATACTGTTATTATACCAAGCTCAACCGGAGCCAGAACAACGCCATCAATTGTTGCATTCGCACCTTCAGGAGAACGTCTTGTTGGACAAGTCGCGAAAAATCAAGCAATTACGAATAGTACAAGAACGATTACATCCATCAAACGAAAGATGGGTTCTGATACAAAGATAAAGATAGATAATAGAAAATTCACACCGCAAGAAATCAGTGCGATGATTTTAACTCAATTAAAGAAAGATGCAGAAAGTTTTTTAGGTGAGACAGTAAAAGACGCAGTGATTACTGTTCCCGCGTATTTCACGGACAGTCAAAGACAAGCCACAAAAGATGCAGGGCGAATTGCAGGGTTGAATGTCATTCGAATCATCAACGAACCAACGGCTGCCGCATTGGCATATGGTTTAGATCGTCAAGAGCCTCAAAAGATAATGGTGTATGACCTAGGGGGAGGAACCTTCGATGTTTCTATTTTAGACATCTCCAATGGTGTGATTGAAGTGCTAGCTACCTCAGGGAATAACTTTCTTGGTGGAGATGACTTTGATCAAGTAGTAATGCAATACTTGCTGGAAGAATTTCGAAAACAATATCGCTTCTCTTTGGAAAGTGACCCAACTGCAATGCAACGAATCAAAGAAGCGGCGGAAGCAGCCAAGATTGAACTCTCGAATTATCAAAAGACCGATGTTATGTTACCTTTCATTGCACAAGGAAAAGAAGGTCCAATCAATTTTCAAGTAACTCTCACAAGACATGAGTTCAATCAGATGACCAAACATTTGGTGGAAAAAACAAAAGCTCCGATCATGCAAGCGATTAAAGATGCAGGAATTCAAGTCACTGATATCAATAAAGTATTAATGGTTGGTGGGTCGACAAGAATTCCAGCAGTAACTGAACTTGTGACATCCATTACAAAGAAGCAGCCATTCAAAGGAATCAATCCAGATGAATGTGTCGCTTTGGGAGCCGCTATTCAAAGTGGTGTTTTGGCGGGAACTATCACCGATCTTTTGTTGCTCGATGTAACCCCACTGTCTTTAGGAATTGAAACAGTTGGAAATCATTTTGCTAAAGTGATAGGCCGAAACACTTCCATTCCCATTCGTAAAAGTCAAATATTTACTACCAATGCACCCTATCAAAGTTCTGTTATTATTCATGTTCTGCAAGGCGAAAACGAACGTGCGAATGCCAACAAAGAATTGGGAAAGTTTATTCTTCGAGGTATTCGTAGAGCACCAGCTGGAGTTCCCCAAATCGAGGTGACATTTACGATTGATGTCAACGGAATCGTGAATGTTCATGCAAAGGACCTAGATACTGGAAAAGAACAAGATATTACGGTAGAAGCATCTACAAACTTAAGCGAAGCCGAGATTCAAAACGCGATGCGAGACGAACGTGAGTATGAAGTCAAAGAAGAAGTTCGAAAAGAATTATTTCAAATCAAACAAAATGCCTTAAATTTGGTGGAACAAGCAAAAGCAAAGATGAAAAACGATAAAACAACCAAAAAGCAAATCAAACCAGTGATGGCAACTCTACAAAAAGCCTTAAAAAGTGATAATAAAATCGATATTGAAGTCGCAACCAAGGAATTGGAAGAAACGCTTGCCATTGTATAGCACCTAAGGAAGGAACATGAGTATGGGACCCTATGATATCTTAGGGGTGAGTCCGAACGCTTCTGATGAGGAAATCGCAAAAGCGTATAAGAAACTCGCTCGAAAATACCATCCGGATGTAAACCCGAATAACCAGGCAGCTGCCAAAATGATGGCAGAAGTCAACAATGCCTATGATCAAGTCAAACAGATGCGCTCCGGCGCGTCTTTTGGAACGAATGGCAGCCAAAACTATAATCGTCAATCACAATCTAGAACGTATACTTATAGTGATAACTATTATCAGTATTCACAAAGCGATCCATACAATCTTGTCGAACAAATGATCCGAATTGGACAATATCTTCAAGCCTTATCGATGCTTTCCAATATTCCAAATCACGATGCAAAATGGCATTACTTATATGGGGTATGCCTGGCTAATTTGGGTCGATATCAAAGTGCGAGAAACTACATACGTCAAGCGATTAATATGGATCCTTACAAACAAGAATATCAAGATTACTTGAATCAACTTAACAACAGTGAGTATGAACAAAGTGGACAAGTAGGATTCTTAGGTCGATTTTTATTTACAATATTAAAATGGGTATTTTATTTTTATTTGATTCAATTATTTTTTAGTTTCTTACTAAGAGGATTTGGAAGAGGGTGATTTGAATGTCTAAATTCACAGATAAACTACAAGCATTCATGCAAGGAAGAAATGGAAACGACCAACTAAATATATTCATCATGATTCTTTATTTGTTGTTGTTCTTAGTCAATACTTTTACGAGTCTATGGTATTTGGCACTCGTTGAATTCGTTCTTGTTATCTATTGGTTTTTCCGATTCTACTCTCGAAATATTCCAAAAAGAAGAAGAGAAAATGATAGGTTTGTCCGCTTTTATAGTAAAATCATTTATTGGTTTAGAACCACATTTCGAAAAAAACAGAATAAAACCAAAAAAGCTAAACCTATCAAAACAGTAAAGCAACAAAAAGAAAAGAAAGCAAAACCAATCAAACCAGAGAAAAACCATGTCTTTGTAACCTGTCCGATTTGTTCGCAGACAATGCAAGTGCGTGATATCAAAGGAGAACGTTACATTTTATGCAAATCCTGTCATAACGAAGTGAAAATCAAAATAGGGAAATAAGCATGAGAATTATCTCGTGCTTTTCTTTTATACTAGGTTGACATTTAAGATGATAACGACTACAATACTAGAAAGAAAAGAATCAGCGTTCTAATAATGGCTAAAAATAGGCCAAAGAATTTTATTGAAAGGACCTGCTTTATTCGGAACGAATTGTCTCTTCCAAGGATTCTTTTTCGTTGTGAAAAGCAATCCTTGTTTCCCAATTTTTACCCTTTTCTTTTCGATATAAAAATGTTATAATACGTTTGTAAGCGTTTTCCGTATTTTGGAAAACCCTCTTTATGAAAACGGATAATAAAGAGACAAACAGAAGGGAATAGATGATCGCTTTCTTTTTAAGTGATTGGAATCAAAAATGAGAAAAAACATCACCTTTCTAACTGGATATTATGGCTCAGGGAAATCGGAAATCGCTATTAACCTTGCGATACAAAACCATCTTGATATGGTTATCGATCTCGATATTATCAACCCATACTTTCGCAGTCGTGAAATGGAAGTAGAACTGCGAAACCTTGGAATAGAATCCATATCTAGTGATTTGGATTATAAATCCCATGTCGATTTACCCTATATTTCGAAACGCGTTTTCTACCCTTTTCAAAATACGGACTTAAAAGCGATTTATGATTTAGGCGGAAATGATCTTGGCGCAAAGTTGTTGCGTCAATTTGAAGATTACCAAAATCGAGATATTGATTTGTTCTTGGTTATCAATATCTACCGGATGGAGACAGATACAGCAGACAAGATTGTTCGCCTTATTCAGACCATCGAAGGTAGCGGTGGATTTCCAGTTACCGGTTTAATCAACAATTCCAATTTGTTGCGAGAAACGACAAAAGAAGAAGTTTTAGCAGGGCAAAAGATTATCGATGAAGTAATCGCCGAGACTAACCTAGAGTTGATTTATACAACAGTTTGGGATAAGGTCGATATCTCTTCCAAAGATGTGAAAGGGGAATTGATTCCTCTTCAATTATATTTCCGAAAGGATTGGTTGTAAGGATGAAAACAATACGACTATTTGTTATCGTGTTTTTTCTTGCTTTGTTGGGCTTTGTATTTGTAGCCTGTGATCAAAGCGTTTCTTCAACGACTACTACTTTTATAGAAGAGACAAGCGATGGAATGCCTACAACAGTGAATGAAGTTGAGATTCTCAAAGAGAAATTGGGCTTACTTCAGGCAACATTGGAAGACCATCACGGTTTTACTTGCGATGGTGATATTTGCACATTTGTTGGTGGAACTGGATCAGGTATCATTAAACTCACCTTTGATTTCGATGTTTTGACTTATCGGGGAGAGTGGTTTGAGTTAAAAACAGATGCATCCGGTAATGATTACTATATTCCATACGAAACAATCATCATTGATTTGATTTCACACGATATCGCCTATTCTCTATTTCTAAATACTGACAATAGTTTGGATTCGGATTATTGTGTTGGAAATTACCTGGATGGAACTTGGTCTGGATATTCCAGTACTTGTAATGAATATGACTTAAGTAGCATCTATGATAGCTTTTTAAACAACTACTTATCAACACTTTTAGACAGTGTTGACTTAACAGTGAATGATTTTAAATGAAATGGCTAATACTTTAATATTTCTGAGCATGAAATATTAAATTCAGAAATACAATAAATTATTAGGAGGAAGAGTATGCCAAAAGGTAAAGTTACATTTGACTACGAACGATGCAAGGGGTGTCTGCTTTGTGTTGTCAATTGTCCAAAACAGATTCTCTATCAGGACATGAAGACATTGAATAAAAGTGGATACAACATCATCAAGGTATCGGAACCGGATAAGTGCATTGGTTGTGCATTCTGCGCAATGATGTGTCCGGATTCGGTCATTACGGTGGAGGTGGAGAAATAATGGCTAAGATTCTCATGAAGGGGAACGAAGCGATAGCTCTAGCTGCCATCAAAGGCGGTGTGGATGCTTTCTACGGCTATCCAATTACACCTCAAAACGAAGTGCCTGAGTATTTATCCAAGCACTTAATCGCAAATGGAAAAGTATTCCTTCAAGCGGAATCAGAAGTATCAGCGATCAATATGGTCTATGGTGCGGCTGGAGCCGGTGCTAGGGTAATGACAAGTAGTTCGAGCCCTGGAATTGCATTGAAGCAAGAAGGGATTAGTTATATTGCCGCAGCTGAATTACCTTGCGTCATAGTATCTGTTATGCGTGGTGGACCTGGACTTGGTGGGATTCAACCTTCTCAAGCGGATTATTATCAAGCGACTAGAGGAGGAGGTAACGGTGATTACCAATTGATCTGTTACGCTCCGGAGTCCATTCAAGAAACCATCGATACGATGAAAGGTGCTTTTGACACAGCCGATTTTTATCGCAATCCTGTCTTGGTTTTGGTCGATGGTCTTATAGGACAGATGATGGAATCTGTTGATTTTGATCGTCCGGTGAAACAACGTATTCTTCTGGAAAAATCGTGGGCAACCAACGGAACCAAAAATCATCCTGGAAGTCGTAATATCGCCAATTCCCTACATTTAGATCCAGTGAAATTGGAAGAACATAATATTCATCTTCAGAAGAAATATAAACTCATTAAACAAAATGAAACACAAGTGGAAATGATCCATATGGATGATCCAGATTATGTGATTGTTGCGTATGGAACAATGGCAAGAATTTGTCGCTCCGCGATTTCTATGTTGAATGAAAAAGGAATCAAAGTCGGTATGATTCGACCAATTACGATTTGGCCGTTCCCAGAACAAGCATTTGATCAAATTCCTTCCACTTGTAAAGGAATTCTTTGTTGCGAATTGTCAATGGGTCAAATGTTGGACGATGTCTTAATTGCAAATAATGGACGTCATAAAGTTGGATTCTTCGGTCGTTCTGGTGGTATGGTTCCAGATCCAGAAGAAATCGTCGATGCAATTGTGAACTTCAAAGATAAGGTGGTGAAATAAGATGGAAGTGAAATATCAAAAATCAGTCGGTTTAACCGATACACCACTTACTTATTGTCCTGGTTGTGGACACGGGATTGTTCACAAACTCGTTGCGGAAAGTTTAGTAGAACTTGGACTATTAGACAAAGCGATTGCGATTGCCAGTGTAGGATGTTCGGTATTTAGCTATCAATTCTTTAATTGTGATGCCCAACAAGCCCCTCATGGTAGAGCGTGTGCGGAAGCAACTGGAATCAAACGCGTTTTACCAAATAACATCGTCTTTACCTATCAGGGAGATGGTGACTTGGCTAGTATCGGAATCGCCGAAACCATTCACGCCGCAAATCGTGGTGAAAATATCACTGTTATCTTTATTAACAATGCGATTTATGGGATGACAGGGGGCCAAATGGCTCCAACCTCATTGATTGGTCAAAAGACAACGACTTCTCAAGATGGTCGGGTACAAGCATTACATGGAAGCCCAATTCATATTTCCGAGATGTTTGCGACAATCGAAGGCGTTGCTTATATGGAACGCGTGTCTGTATATGATCCAAAGCATGTAATTCAAGCGAAAAAGGCGATTAAGAAAGCCTTCCAATATCAAGAAGAAAAACGTGGTTTCACAATGGTAGAAGTTGTTTCCTCTTGTCCTGTCAACTGGGGAATGAAACCAACGGATGCAATGAATTGGGTGAAAACCAATATGATTGAAGAATTCCCTCTAGGTATCTTTAAGGATAAAGGTGATCAAAATGCGTAGTGCCGTAAATGTAAAAGTTGCCGGATTCGGTGGACAAGGTGTTATGATGTTTGGTCAAATTTTAGCGTATAGCGCAACCAAAGATGGAATCAATGGCTTATGGTTTCCTTCCTATGGACCGGAGACTCGCGGCGGAACTGCGAACTGTTCCGTTATTGTCAGCGAAGAAACGATTAATTCGCCAGTATTCAAAAATGCCAATCATTGTATTATATTCAATCTTCCGTCTTTGGATAAATTTCGATCCAACGTGGAAACGAATGGGTTGATTCTATACAACTCTTCTTTGATTGAAGAAAAAGTGAATGAACCGAATTTAACTTGTGTTGGCGTTCCAATCAACGATATCGCTATCGAACTAGGAAATGCAAAAGTAGCTAATATGGTAATGATGGGAGCTTATTTAGAACTAACTCATTTATTCTCCGACAAAACAATTTTAGCAATTATTGAAAAGATTCTCGGAGAAAAGAAAGCGGATTTGGTCGAAATCAATGTTAAGGCAATTGAAGCTGGAAAACAATATATCCAACAACAAGGAGTCGTCTATGCTGCGTAATCTAGAAGAGTTGCGTTTCGCTGCTAAGAACGCTAAAATAAAACGTTTGGCTGTCGTTTTTGCTCACGATGATCATGTCATCGAAGCTGTAAAAGACGCCAGCGATTTTGGTGTTGTTGAACCGATATTGATCGGAGAAGAGGCAAAGATTCGCTCTTTGATGAAAGAATACGACTGGAATATACAAGCAACGATTATCGATGAGGAGGATCCAAATCTCGCTACTAAAATCGCGATGGACTTAGTCAATCATGGAGAAGCGGACATTGTTATGAAAGGGCTCCTTGATACCAAATTACTCTTAAAAGGTGTTGTAAACAAAGAATACGGTATTGTCAACTCTACTTTGCTTAGTCATGTTGGAATTGTTGAAGTTCCTGGATATTCACGCTTATTGTTTGCGACCGATGGAGCGATGAATATCGCCCCAACATGGGAACAAAAGATTTTAATCATTGAATCAGCAGTCCGTTTGGCGAAATCATTGGGATATGATTTGCCAAAGGTTGGTCTGGTTTCTTCTGTGGAAAAGGTAAATCCTAAAATTGAATCTACTTTAGATGCAGAGAAAATCGTTCAGTATTACAAAGAACAATCCATCGATTTTTTGATCGACGGCCCTTTTGCAGTCGACAATCTTGTATCGATGGAATCCGTCCAAACAAAGGGAATCGACTCTCCTGTTGCAGGAGTGTGTGACATTTTAGTATTTCCAAACTTGGACGGTGGGAATATATTCTATAAAACAAGTGTGTTTTTAGCCAAAGGCAAGTCTGCGGGAATCATTATGGGTGCGAAAGTACCAATCGTATTAACTTCTCGCGCAGACGGTGCTGAAGCCAAACTCAACTCAATCCTGTTAGCGGTGGTGAACAAAGATGGATTACTTGCTTCTGGTCATTAACCCTGGTAGTACATCGACTAAAGTTGCGATATTCTTGAATGATAAATTGATTCAAGAAGCTTCTTTGCGTCACGATGTGGAAAAACTGAAGGAATTTGACAATATCATCGATCAATTGGAGTTTCGCAGACAAGTGATTATGGATTTCTTAATCGACCATAAGTATCAATTGAATCAGATTGATGTCTTTATCGGTCGAGGCGGAATGTTAAAGCCATTAAAGAATGGCGGGGCTTATCTTGTAACAGAACAGATGTTGGAAGATTTGCGTCAATGTAAATACGGTGCACACGCTTCTAATTTAGGGGCTTTGTTAGCGTCAAGTTTTGCCAAACCTTTCAATCGTCCGGCTTACATTGTCGATCCGGTTGTAATTGATGAGTTCGAGGATTTCGCCAGAGTCTCAGGTCAAAAACTAATTGAAAGACGGAGTATTTTTCACGCGTTAAACCAAAAAGCAACAGCCAAAAGACATGCGAAACACATGGGTAAACGGTATGAAGATATGAATCTAATCGTTGTTCATTTGGGTGGAGGAATTTCAGTAGGTCTTCACAAAAAAGGTAGAGTCGTCGATGTCAACAACGCTCTTGGTGGAGATGGTCCATTTTCTCCTGAACGTACAGGAACAATTCCTACCTATCCTCTCGTTGATATTTGTTTCTCTGGAGAGTATAGCAAAGAAGAAGTGAAAAAACTATTGGTCGGAAATGGTGGCTTGGTAAGCTATCTTGGTACGAATGACGGTCGCGTTGTAGAAGAACGGATTCATCAAGGGGATCCGGATGCTCAATTCTACTTTGAAGCGATGGGGTATACCGTTGTCAAATCTGTCGGTGCGATGTATTTTGCCTGCAAAGGGAATATCGACGCCGTATTGATTACCGGTGGATTGGCCCACAGTAAATATTTTATCGATTTCTTGAGAGGTTATATCGAACGAGTGGTACCCGTTTATATTTATCCAGGAGAAGATGAAATGAGAGCGTTGGCGGAAGGCACATTAAGAGTCTTACGCAAGGAAGAACGTTTACAGGCATACTAAAAACAATACAAAAGGCGCACCGTAACTGGAGCGCCTTCTTTTTTTATTTTGTATAGACTTCAAATTCGGTTTGATTATCACAATTGTCTTCCAAATTGGAAACCAGCAAATGAAGGTGATTCATTTCCCCCGCATTTTCCCTGCATAATACAGCGGCTTCTTTTGATAAAATACCATTTCCTAGCTTTCGAGCTGCAGTCGCAGTATCTTCATCTTCAATCAGTTGCAGATTAGGATATTGGGTTTTTAATGTAGTTTCACATTGCTTGAACGCTTGCGGATGAGATACAAGAAAACGCAAATCAGATAGTTGAACGCTGGAATCCTTAACGAATAGAAAATGATGAATCGGGATTATAATACTACCCCTTTTCTTCAATGTTGTATTCAACAATGCGTCCATGCTTTCTTTTACAACACCACCATGATTGTTTCGAATGGCAATTACGCCGATATCGATCTTATCCGTTTCTACACATGTTAAAACATTCAAAGAAGAAACCAAAGGTAAAAAAATACAGTCCGTTACATGATTTTGTTCTGCATAAATACGTGCGGCTTCTTCCGAATTGGATCCTTCGATCCCTTGATACCCGATAATTTTCATTGGCTGATAACCCTCATTCATTACAACCATTGTATCACTTTTTGGGAATATCGAACCAATGAACACGTTTTCAATCTGGATGATAGTAAAAAGAATCGCAAAAATGCGATTCTTTATGATTGAACGATAAATTCGTCACCTTCTACATCAAGAGTGTAACTGCGCTCTGGCTGAATATAGGAACCAACGATTTGTTTTGCGATCAACGATTCGATATGATGTTGAATATATCGTTTGATAGGTCTTGCACCATAATCTGGATCATAAGCATCATTTAAAATTTTCACTTTGACTTTATCGGTAAAAGAGAAATGGTATTTCTGTTGTTCCAAACGAAGATATAAATCTTGTAGCATCTTATCGACAATCTTCATTTGCGTCTCTTTATTCAGAGAGTTGAAGATGATGATTTCATCGATGCGGTTGATAAATTCCGGTTTGAAACTTTGTTTTACCAAATTCATGACTTCTTGATTTGCGTTAACATCATGTTGAATCATGTATTGACCACCAAGATTGCTTGTCATAATGATAATGGTATTCTTAAAATCGACGGTTCGACCTTGATTATCTGTGAGTCGCCCATCATCGAGGATCTGCAATAACACATTGAATACTTCAGGATGCGCTTTTTCGATTTCATCAAATAAAACAATGGAATACGGTTTCCGACGAACGGCTTCGGTTAATTGCCCACCTTCATCATAGCCGACATATCCAGGAGGAGCACCAATCAATCTAGTTACCGCAAAACTCTCCATATATTCGGACATATCGATTCTTGTGATTTGATGTTCGCTGGAGAACAATTGTTCTGCCAATGCTCTTGCAACTTCGGTTTTACCGACTCCTGTAGGACCTAAGAACATAAAACTACCGATTGGTCTAAATTCGTTTTTAATTCCAGCACGTTGTCGTAGAATTGCATTCGAAATCAAGTCGATTGCTTGATCTTGACCGATGACTCTTTTTTTGAGTTCCTCGGCCAGACCCATTAGTTTTTCACGTTCGCCTTCCATTAACTTGGATAATGGGATATGTGTCCATTTGGAAACAACCTCCGCGATATCCTCCTCGCGAACGGTTTCACTGATTAAGGTATGATCGCTGGAAGTGGAAAGAGATTCGATTTCTTTTTCCAATGCAGGGATTGTGGAGTACTGTAATTCTGCAGCTTTGGAATAATTGGAATTGTTGAAGGCATTTTGTAGGTCGTTGCGATAGCCTTCCAGTTTCGCCTTTTTGGCCTTGATAACTTCCAGTTCTTTCTTTTCTTCTTCCCAGGTCTTGCGGATTTCCTTCTCTGTTTGCTTTAATTCTTTTAGTTCTTCTTTTAAGATCGATAATCTCGCTTTGGAATTACTGTCGGACTCTTTTTCTAGTGCTCTTTTCTCGATTTCCAATTGCATGATTCGTCTGGTGACATCGTCAAGTTCTGCTGGCATTGAATCGATTTCCATACGAATCGAAGCAGAAGCCTCATCGATTAAGTCGATTGCCTTATCCGGTAAGAACCGATCAGAAATATATCGATTTGATAAGGTAGCTGCCGCAATAATCGCTTCATCCATAATGTGCACACCGTGATGCGTTTCAAACTTGTCCTTTAACCCCCTTAAGATGGATATAGTATCCTCTACAGTTGGTTCTGTAATCATCACTTTTTGAAGACGTCGCTCGAGTGCGTTGTCTTTTTCGATGTACTTACGGTATTCGTTTAAGGTAGTTGCTCCAATACAGTGTAATTCTCCGCGAGCCAACATCGGTTTTAGCATGTTCGATGCATCCATCGCTCCATCGGTACGACCAGCGCCGACAATCATATGGATTTCATCGATAAAGAGAATGATTTTCCCATCGGATTGCTGAATCTTTTTCAGCACGGCTTTTAAACGTTCTTCAAACTCTCCGCGGAATTTTGCACCAGCAACCAATGCAGCTAAATCAAGTTCATAAATAATTTTGTCTTGTAATCCAGAAGGGACATCCTTGTCGACAATTCGATTGGCAAGGCCTTCGATGATTGCCGTTTTTCCAACACCTGGCTCGCCAATCAAAACCGGATTGTTCTTCGTTCGACGTGATAGTATTTTAATGATACGACGAATTTCATCGTCACGACCAATCACCGGATCGATTTTCCCAGTTTGTACCTGGTCATTGATATTTCGTCCAAATTTCTCTAAGATGTTTTGGTCGTTTTCATAATCTTGTGGTTGTTGATAATTCATACAATCGACCTCCTTGTTTATTATCATCTATATTATATCTCAACAAATTAGCACTGTCAACCAGAGAGTGCTAACAAATGTGTTATGGAAGCATTTTTATGAGTAAATTGTGAAGTCGTTTTATCAATTTGTGTTATCATAGAATCGAAGAAGGAGGAAGGAATATGACTGTAAAACAACTGACCAAGAATATTATGGCTTCTTATCGTTCCAACGTCATCCAAAAAGACCATTGTTCTTGCAAAATCCCTCAAAACAAAGAAATCAAAAAAATCATTCGATTAACCAAAGAACTTGTGTTCCCTGGTTATTTTACGTCCAAGAATATTCCGGAACATTCCAATACTAGAACCGTATACCGGCTTGTGAATCAATTAAGAAAAACACTTAAGAAACAGATTGCGTATAGTCAATTGTATTTGGCAGATGAATCCAAAAATAAGGAATATCTGAAAGAGTCCTGTGTTTTGTGCAGGCAATTTATCGCAACAATACCTACGTTGCGAGAGGAAATCGCCCTCGATGTGGAAGCGCATTTTCAAGGAGACCCTGCGGCATTCAATCATGACCAAGTCATCATATCATACCCAGGTATCTATGCAATTTTGATATATCGTATCGCTCATACATTGGACCAAATGGGAGTTGAAGTGATACCGCGAATGATGAGTGAATTCGCTCATCGCGAAACTGGAATCGATATCAATCCCAAAGCAAAGATCGGCAAGAGTTTCTTTATTGATCACGGTACCGGCGTTGTTATTGGTGAAACAGCTGTCATTGGAGATCGGGTGAAAATCTATCAAGGTGTAACCTTAGGTGCTAGATCCTTACGAAAAGGTCAATCCCTAAAAGGAAAAAAACGACATCCAACGATAGAGGATGACGTTACAATCTATTCGAACGCTTCGATATTGGGTGGAAGCACAGTGATTGGTAAGAATTCTGTGATTGGCTCCAACGTATTTATTTCGGAAAGTGTTCCAGCAAATATGATTGTGACCAATAAACCGTTTGAATTGGAATTAAGGAGCAATAAACAAAATGAAAGCATATAATAATATTATAGAAACCATTGGAAATACTCCATTGGTGCGTTTGCAAAAAATCGAACAAGAATTTGGCTTGCAAGTCGAGTTGTATGCGAAATTGGAGAGTTTCAATCCTACCGGTTCCGTGAAAGCGAGACCAGCTTGGAATATGTTAAAGAAACTATATGAAGAGAAACATATGAATGCGGAAACTCTCATCATTGAAGCAACCAGTGGGAATACCGGTATTGGTTTGGCAATGGCAGCTGCATATCTTGGAAATCCTTGTACACTCGTTATGCCGAATACTTTATCCAAAGAACGAATCGATTATATGCGGTTGTATGGTGCCAATATTCTTTTAACAGATGGGGCTCTTGGGATGAATGGTTCGATTCAAAAAGCGAAAGAACTTCAAGAATCATCACCAAACTCGATCATACCAAGCCAATTTGCAAATCAAGACAATCCGTTGGCGCATTATCAAACGACCGGTCCAGAAATCGATGAAGCCTTAGATGGAAAAGTTGATTATATTTTTAGTGGAGTCGGTACTGGCGGGACCATCAGCGGTCTAGCGCGATATTTCAAAGAAAAAGAATTCGATATCAAGATGATTGCCATCGAACCAAAAGCTTCCAGTGTCTTATCCGGGAATGCTCCAGGAAAACATAAAATACAAGGAATAGGTGCCGGGTTTATTCCAGATATCTTGGATATTGCTTTGATTGATGAAGTCTTACAAGTCGATGATGAATCTGCATTTTTCATGACCAAGCATTTACCGAAAACAGAAGGAGTATCCATTGGTATTAGTTCGGGAGCAGTTTTGTCAGCGACAATTGATTACCTTAAGAAAAATAAGATCCAGAACAAAAATGTCGTTATGATATTTCCGGATGCTGCAGAAAAATACTTTTCGACAGGAGTCTTTGATTGACTCCTGTCTTTTTTGATTTAATGAAAGAGGTTTGATATAATACCATTAAGAGGTGATATCATGAAGTTTTTGAAAAATAACAGGATATTGGAAATATCCGATGGAGATCCGAATGATGCGGAAGAACTTCTTGCCTATTTAAAACAAGTAGGTGGGGAATCCAACAACTTGATTTTAGATGAAAACGGAGTGAATCTAACAGTAGAACAAGAGCGAGAATACCTTCGAAAAGCGAAAGATAACTATTTGAATAAAATATTTATCGGGAAAGTAGATGGAAAAATCGTTAGTGATTGCGGTGTACATGGAGTGATGAATAAACGCTTGGATCACAATGTGACATTGGGAATCTCAGTTCGAAAGGATTACTGGAACTTAGGAATTGGTGGCTATATGATGGAACATATCTTAAATTACTGCCGTATGGAAGAACGGATTATGGTGGTTCGCCTTGAAGTAAGACCGGATAATCAATATGCTGTATCCCTTTATCAGAAAGTAGGTTTTCAAAAGATTGGTACCTATCACAAAAAAGTCAAAATCAACGATGAATTTATCGATCAAGACATCTATGAGTTGATTCTATAAGAGAATTCAAAACGTTTGTATCGATAAGAAAAGACGAGGACATTTAGACTCGTCTTTTTTGTTTGTAAAATATCAGTTATATTTCCCTTTTTGCCTTTACTTGACTATGAAATTTAGGTATAATAATTTTAAAGTTTAAGTAAAGAAGGAGTTTACAATGAGAATCGGAATCATAGGACCTATCGGTAGTGGAAAATCTACCTTAACGAGATTGCTAGCAGAATACTACAACTTTCCAATCGTGGAGGAACCGGTAGAGAAGAATGAGTTTCTTCCTTTGTTCTATCAGGACAAAGAAACATTCGCATTGTTGTCTCAAAACGCTTTTTACAGTTCTTTGTTCCTGTTGATGTGGAGAACCAAAGAAAAACCAAATGTTGTTTGTGACTCAACCTTATTCTCTAATTTAGTTTTTACAGAGTTGTTGAGATTGGAAGGGATTATGTCGGCATACGAAGTGGCATTGACATATGCGATTGCGGATGAGCACTTAAAACGAATTCCTGACTTGGACATGCACCTTGTCTTAGTTCGCGGAGAAGAACAGCTATTCAATAACGTTCGTAAGCGCGGTCGAGATATTGAAAAGGATCAAGAAGACTATTTAAAGTTTCATTATGCCAATTATTATGATGTATTGAATCGCATCTTTAAGAATTATAAAGTGCCTCAAGAAAAAATTCTATATCTTAAAGTGGATGATATGTTCCACGGTGAAGAATTTCGGGATATCATCAAACAAATCGAAGATCGTTTCGCTATTTTAAAAGAAAAAGGACTTACAATGGAGTAAGTCCTTTTCATTTGATTAAGATGGTTGCATCGCTCCAAATAGTACGAGCCATGCCAAAAGTGATTTTGCGACCAAACTCAAGATGATATATGCCCGTTCACCGTAGAGGTAGTCTTTCCATTTGCCGACACGCTTATATTGAAGAATCATATTGATTGGAAATGTATTGAAAGCAACAAAGTAAGTACCTACGATTGCCCATACAAACCAAGGCACCATATCGTAATTACCATTACCAATCATATAAAGGATGATGACAATCCAAGGTGTTAGACCGGCAATCGACCCATAAACAAAAGGTCCCCAGCGTAGTTTGGATTTTTCTTTTCCTGAATTGAATAGTTCCATGTATAGCCCAAATATGTTCATTAAGGCATTCAACACGAATATCAGAAGTAATGAACCAATATCATAGATTCCGAATAATGTCGCAATCAAAACAATCATTACAGAAGAACTCAGTGCATATTCGAACCAACGGAATTTATTGACTCCTCGTTCTAAGTCACGATTATAGATTTCATTCGTTTTCTTCGGTAATGAGATAATTGCATGTGCCAGTGCGGATAAAAACAAGAAGACAGATACCAAAACTCCAAACGGTAATTGGAATAGAGTTTTCATGGCTGTTTCAAGCGATTGTGTTGTCGTATTGTATGTTAAGTAGATTTGAGTGATGGTCGGCTGAAATTCAGCAATCGTCTGAATGACTGTTTTCGCAAGGATAAGCATTAAAATACCCTGAATAAAGTGTAGACCGCCCATGAAGAGATTGAATCGTCTTAGTTTCATAACATTAATTTGTTCCAAAAGAACACCCCCTAATATCATTGATACTATTATCATACAATAAATGCTTTGAATATCAAAATAAAATGCTTTGAGAGAATATTTCAAAAAAATAATATTATTGTATTGACAATAGTGTATGACATACAGTATAATGTAATTGAGGTGATGCAAATGGATCAAACCATGTATCAAAATTATAAAGTGGAATTGAGAAGAGGAACTCAAATTTTAATTGTTCTAAGTCAACTTCACGAACAAGAATATGGATACTCACTTTTACAAAAACTAGTCGATAAAGGCGTCAACATCGAAGCCGGAACACTGTATCCGCTGATGAGAAGATTGGAGTCACAAGGTTTATTGGAAAGTGAATGGGATACATCAGAGTCAAGACCAAGAAAATACTATCGTCTCAGTTCTGATGGCATCGAATTATATCGATATCTCCTGGAAGAATGGCGAGATATCACAAATGAAGTCGAAACATTAACAGGGAGGGACGTGTAATGAAACAACTAATAGAACGTTATGTGTATGCAGTTACAAGAAGATTACCAGAAAATCAAAGAGAGGAAGTAGCGAAAGAACTCCGTGCAAACATTGATGATATGTTACCGGAAAATCCTACGGAGGAAGAAATTGAGCAGTTATTGATTTCTTTAGGACATCCAAGAAAACTAGCGAATAACTATCGCGAGAAAGATCGATACTTGATTGGTCCGGAATGGATGGATGATTACTTAATGGTATTAAGAATCGTTGTCATTATCCTAGCATCAATCGGTTTAGTGACTGGAATGATCGATGCGATTCTGAATCCGGAAGCGGTTGGTGTGATTGGAAAAATCTTTGAAGTGTTTTTCCGCGCGATAGCGAGCGCAATGGAAGCAGCATTCTCGGCATTTACAATTGTCACGCTCGTATTCATCGGGGTATCCAACTTAGTGAAGCATCGGGGCGACAAATTGGATTTAAAGTGGTTGCCTGAATTGCCGAAAAAGAAGGTCAAAGAGATTTCGAAAAGTTCTGCAGTCGCAAACTTAATCATGAACTTAATTTTAGGAAGTCTGTTCATCTATTTATTCTGGACACATACTTTCAACGTTGTATGGATTGATTCGAGTGCGACGATTAATGATATTTATCCGATATTCAATTATGATGTGACAGATGGAATCTTACCTTTATTTATTGTCAGCTTTATCTTAACGATTGGTGAAGCAATCTATCGTTTAATCATTCGTAGATGGACTGTGGAGGTATATGGATTCTATACGTTGGCAAAAATCGTTTCCGCTGTCGTATCGATTGTATTCTTAACATCACAAAATTTGCTAAATCCAGTTTTGATTTCTGATATGGCACCATATGTAGATTTGAGTGCTCAGGCTTTGAGCGATATCATTCATAGATTCTTTATATTCCTTGCTGTATTAACGGGGGTTGGTGCATTCGCTGATACCTTAACAACTTGGTTTAAAAAAGTACAAAGCAAGTAAGCAACCTCATATGGTTGCTTTTTTTGTGTTACGAAGTGATACGTGATATAATAACTATGACAGGCAGAGTAATTGAGCAACATAATTCAATAATAAAATAATTTATGATATGATAATTCTAAGGAGAGATAATTATGGAAACAATCAACGGAATCGACTTATATCATATGTTTCAATATGGAAGTGCGAAAATCATTAATATGAGAAAAACCTTGAATGATATCAACGTTTTTCCAGTCCCGGACAGTGATACCGGTAATAATCTTGCATCCACGATGCAAGCAATTGTTTCACAAACCAAACAAGAAGAAGATTTTCACCAAGCGTTGGAAATGATTAGTGAGTCAGCCCTATATGGTGCAAGAGGGAATTCTGGTGTGATCTTTGCTCAATTTGTGAATGGATTACGACAAGCATCCAAAGGAAAACCAGAAGTAACCATTGATGAATTTGCCGAAATGGTGAACCACAGTGTTTCTTACACATACTCTTCTTTGTCCAATCCTGTTGAAGGGACTATGCTTTCAATCATTAAAGATTGGGGAAACAGTCTTCTTAACCTTGTGAAACAACAACTACAATCGGTTAAGAATGTCTTTGACGGAGCGTTATCCTACGCGAAAATTAGTTTGGAACAAACGAAGAATCGGTTGAAAGTATTAAAGAAATATAATGTAGTCGATAGCGGAGCTATGGGCTTTGTTCTGTTTTTGCAAGGGATTAGCAGTTATTACAATCAAGAAGTGTTAGAAGAAATCACCTATGATACGACTGATATCGAAGATAACCATAAACACGATGAAGCGGTGAACTTCCGGTATTGTACAGAAGGTTTGGTTCGCACAAAGGATGAACTAGCCGAATCGACACTGCGAGCTACATTAGAACAGTACGGAGATTCCTTGATTATTGCAAAAGGTCTAAATATGTTTCGCGTTCATATCCATACCAATCATCCGGAATGGGTTTTCCAAGAGTTAAGACAATATGGACAAGTCGTAAGTCAAAAAATCGACAATATGATCCAAGATATCGCTTTGGATGAAACAGAAAGCAAAACCCTAGTGATTACCGATTCCATCGCCGACTTAACCAAAGAGTTTATTCATGATAACCATATCTTGGTGTTACCAATCTCAGTAAATGCGGACGGTACAGACTACTTTGATAAAGTCTCCATCAATAACGAAATCCTCTTTGATTTGATTTCACAAACCAAAGAATATCCAACCACTGCGACTCCAACCTTGAAAAGTATTCAAGCATTACTCGATAAATGGATCGATCGTTTTGAACAGGTTTTGATATTGACCGTGGCTCAGAAATTGAGTGCCACTTATGGATTACTTGAGGAAGCGATTAAGAAATATGATCAGAAAGAAATCTATTTGATCGACACCTTAAACAACTCTGTAACCGAAGGGTTATTAGTGAAAGAGGCTGTAGAATTACTACAAAGTGGTCGTTCTGTCAAAGAAGTTGTCGAACGCTTAGAAGAAGATAAACATAAAACGAAAATCCTTGTATGTCTCAACACCTTTGAATACGCTATGAGAGGTGGACGCGTCCCAAAATCAATAGGGAAAATCGGAAACTTCTTTGGAATGAGACCAATCATGACTTTAGATGAAGAAGGACATGGAGCAGCTTTTGGAATTGCTTTTTCTCAAAAAGGAATCACCAAAAAAATTGTCAAGTTGATACAAGATGAAATGAATGGGAATGGGATTCAATCCTATGGGTTGGTCCATTGCCTTAATGAAGAACTGGTAGAAACATATCGGACCATGTTTACAGAAATTATCGGGTTCGGACCTGAATACATTACTGAAGTATCCAGCGCTGTTGCAATCCATAGTGGAATTGGGACAGTAGCGATTGGCTACATCAGAAACTAGGAGGGTATCTATGACTCAAGCGATATTCATCATTTTCATCTATTTTCTTATTTTCTTCTTGATTGGAACCATTATAAAAAACAACAGTATCGTCGATATCGGATGGGGCTTTGGTTTCGTTGTGACTGCATGGGGCTTGATGATTCTATCTGCTAACATAACAATTACTAAAATCTTAGTAAATGTTTTAGTAAGTTTATGGGGACTGCGTTTGTTCTATCATATCTTACGAAGAAATGTGTTTGCAAAAGAGGATTTCCGTTATCAAAAATGGCGTGAAGAATGGGGGAAATATGTCATTCCACGTGCGTTTTTACAAGTATACATGCTACAAGGCTTTTTTATGTTCGTAGTTGGACTGGCAGTCAATTATGCTAACGTAAATACTCTTACCTGGTCCTGGTGGAGTTTGATTGGGGTGTTGGTGTTTTTAATCGGTTATCTATTCGAAGTCTTTGGAGATCGTCAATTACGCAAACATGTGAATGACAAGAGCAAAAAAGGAACTTTAATTCAAACCGGTCTTTGGAAATATACGAGACATCCAAACTATTTCGGAGAAGCTGTTCTATGGTGGGGGATATGGCTAGTTGTAGCAGTATCTGGCGGACCATGGTATTTGGTAATTGCCCCGATAGCAATCACATTATTACTCCGTTTTGTAAGCGGTGTTCCACTCCTTGAAAAACGCATGAGCAAATATCAAGGATGGGAGGAATACGCAAAGAATACCAGCGCTTTTATTCCTTTCCTTAAAGGTGTTCGCAAGAAATGAGTCGCACGAAAATCCTTCATGCTGCCCATAATTCGAACAGCGATATCGTATATTTTATGTCCAAATCTTTTCGTATCAAAAACAACTACAGTTTATATGAAGCTTTACGTTTAAAGGAGAAATATCAAAGTTCATTATCCATCTATATCATGAATCCAATCGAATCATCAACGCGAAATCGATTGTTTTTTCAAGAGAAAACAAAGGATCTTGTCGAACGACTAGATCTCTATTCCAATAGTATTTACCGATTGGATTGGTCGGATTTAGATTTGGACGAATTTATAAATGTCAAAGCATTCGTATTGGATAAACCATATTTGAAAGAAGATATCAAAGAAAAAGATCGAATTGTTGCATATGCAAAAGAACATGATATCAATGTCTTGGAAGTCGATTCAAATACGTTTCAGCCAACTGAGAGCGTGAGTTCCAAAGAGGAGTACTCGGCACGGACCATCCGCGATAAGATATGGAAAATGCTCCTACAACCATTGGTGTTAATGAAAGAGGATTGTCATCGGGGTGAAAAAGAAGCGTTTGCATTACTCCAGAATTTTATCGAGGAGAAGATAGAGCATTATGAGGAGGCGAATGATCCCTCAAAAGATTATCGTTCCGGACTTAGTCCGTATTTAAAATATGGTTTCATATCACCGAATGTTATCTATGATATCGTGATGGAACAAAAGCCGACGGGATATCTTGCATTCTTAGAAGAACTGATTATTCGAAGAGACCTTGCTTATAACTTTGTTCGATACAATCCACATTACGATGAATTCAATGGCATTACATATCCATGGGCTTATCAAACGATGTCAGCTCACGAAGAAGATCCTAGAAGCTATCTCTACACAAAAGAAGATTATATCCGGTTTGAGACACACGATCCTTACTTTAATGCAGCAATGAAGGAAATGATCTATTTTGGTCGAATGCACTCCTATATGCGCATGTATTGGGCAAAGAAAATCATCGAATGGTCAAAAACCTATGAAGAAGCCTATGAGATTGCTATTACGTTGAATAACGAGTATTTTTACGATGGAAATACTCCCAATGGATATACCGGAGTTGCTTGGTGTTTTGGCAAACACGATCGCGCTTGGACGGAACGACCAATTTTTGGAAAACTGCGATATATGAATGAAAACGGGTTAAAACGAAAATTCGATATTGATTTATATGTAGAACATGTGGAAGAACTTGTTCGAAGGGAGGAGAAACAATGACGTTTTTAAAAATGTATTTGATTGCATTCATAGTATTTTTACTCATTGATGCCATTTGGTTGGCTTTCGTAGCAAAGGATTTCTATCAAAAGCATATCGGATTCTTAATGAAAGATTCGCCAAACTACCTAGCAGCTATTTTATTCTATTTGATATTTATCATAGGATTGGTTTATTTCGTCATTCAGCCCGGTGTCGACGCCGGGAGTGTCGGTAAGGTTATTCTATCCGGATTATTATTTGGTTTCATTACTTATGCCACTTATGATTTAACGAATTTAGCCACGGTGAAAGATTGGCCATTGATCGTAACCATTGTTGACCTGATTTGGGGTAGTGTTCTATCCACTTCAATCGCAGTAGCTACATACTATTTATATCAGTTATTTTGGTAAAATGAATTTGGAAGAAGAAAGAAGAAAAAAAGCATTATTTTTTTGGATTCTTTCTTTTTTTTTTGGACCAAAATTGCTATAATCAATACGAGGAGAAATGAAAGATGAATGTATTGATTGTTTTTGATACCTATTATGGGAATACGCAGAAAGTAGCGGAATTAATCGAATCGAGTTTATCTAATGTTGAAAGTCAACTCATCAAAGTGGATTTAATCACACAAACGTTGGTCGACCAGTATGATTTGATCGTTTTTGGTTCGCCTACAAGAGGATTTAATATGACCAAAAAAATCAAAAAATCGTTAAAAAACTTAGATTATCGTTCCAAAAAGTTTTGGGTTTTCGATACCAGAATGGATGTGGACGATGTCGACAATAAGCTCCTTTTAAAACTCGTAAAGCGATTTGGATATGCTGCAGAAAAGATGGAGAATATTCTAATTAAACAAAAAGCCATCAAAGCGATGGACTATACCTATTATTATGTAAAAGAAAGTGAAGGCCCTTTGTACGAAACTATGACGCAAAAGGTCAAAGATGATTTAATCAGACTTAACGAAACAATTCTAAATTAGTGATGCTTTGGGGGGCAAGGAATGTTTTTTTCGGATGATGTAGGTGTTGTGTTTGAACCGTTTGCATGGTTACATATCCTATTGTTTGTATTGATTTTCCTTGGAATTTTGTTGCTTTATACCTATCGCGACAAGATTGCTCATTATAAACATGAGCGAAGAATTGCCAAAGGAATGGCCTTGTTTGCATTGGGTTGGGAGTTTTCTTTATATGCATGGAAGTTAGGAAATGGGATTACCAATTGGGCAGATATATTGCCAATAGGACTTTGTGCATTTACTCTTTTTTTGGGAATGTATTCCATTTACTTCAAAAACAAAACAACATTTGCCATTGGTTTTTTCTGGACATGGGGTGCAATGGCCAGTGTTCTTTTTCCAGATATCAGTTACAGTTATGATCGCTTTCGCTTTTATCAGTTTATGATTGGACATATGTTTTTTTTCTTTTTGTATATCTACATGATCTTTGTGTATCGCTGGGTTCCGACTTGGAAAGATTTAAAAAGAAGTATTGTTGTATTATTACTGATAACTGCCATTATGATTCTTTTGAGTCAACTATCCCAAGAAAACTTGATGTTCATGTTGGATTCGGAAGGAACTCCATTTTCTATTTTTGAAGGTCATGGCTATCTCCTCTATCTAGTTGGTGTTATATTGACCGCTACAATGATGATGTTTATCTGGTATTTACCATTGTTCTTTTATCACAAAAAAATTCGATAAAAAAAAGGATGCCGCAGCATCCTTTTTGTTTCTAGAAAATTGACATTGTTAGGAAGATAACAGCCAATAAACTGGCAATTAAACTCACTACTGTAATCTGAGTATTAATCGATGGACCAGCAGTATCCTTAAATGGATCTCCGACTGTGTCGCCAACAACTGCAGCTTTATGAGCAGTTGATCCTTTTCCACCATGATTACCCGCTTCAATGTATTTCTTTCCATTGTCCCAAAGTCCACCGGAATTGGACATGAAGAGAGCAAGTAATAATCCACTAACGATATTCCCTGCCAAGAAACCTCCAATCGCGTAGACACCACCAAAGATGCCAACGACAACTGTAATAATGATTGCGAATAAACCTGCAGGAATGAGTTCCTTTAATGCGCCTTTTGTTGCTATTTCTATGCATTTATCAGATTCTGGATATACGCCTTCCTTTCCTTCTAGAAGTCCAGGAATTTCTTCAAATTGGCGATGGATTTCAGCGACCATACGTTCTGCGTTGCGGTTCACTCCAAGCATTAACATCGCACTAAATACAGATGGAACTGCAGCACCTACCAATAAACCGAAGAAGACGGCAGGATCCATGATATCGAATCCGGTAATCAATGGAAGACTTAATTCTGTTGCGGCTGTATTAACTTCAGAGATAAAGGCACCCAGCAATGAGATGACAGTAAGTCCAGCAGCTCCGATTGCAAAACCTTTGGTAACTGCCTTGACAGTATTTCCTGCGGAGTCCAATTCATCCGTTATCCGAATTACATCTTCGCCTAAACCACCCATTTCAGCAAGTCCTCGTGCATTATCCACAATAGGACCATAAGCGTCGTTACTGATAATCATTCCAACAATAGATAACATTCCAACCGCAGCCATAGAGATACCGAATAAAGCATAACCAGGTCCAAGCGGTTCAGAAATCTTGTAAGCAGCAAAAGCACTCACAGCGATTCCAATCATGGCTGGCAGTACGGATAAGAATCCATAACTGGTTCCAGCGATAATCGTTAAAGCCGGTCCGGATTTGCTTGCTTCAGCCACGCTTCGTACCGGTTTCTTTTCGTCATTGGTGAAATAATCGGTCGTAATACCAACAATGACCCCAACCAATAATCCTATGATCGTTGCAAGGTAGATTCTCCATTCGAATTGAAATATCAATGTTACAATACCGGTTAAGACAGTAAATATCCCAGTGGTGATGTAGGTGGAGAGATTCAGCGCCCTTGTAGGACTTCCTTTTTTCCCCATTTTGGCAAAGATAATCCCAATAATGGAGGATAATAAACCTAAAGCAGCATAAACGAATACCATCGTAACTGTTTGATTGCTTGAAAGAGCGGTATCAATCGAAGATGCCATAACCAACGCAGCAGCCAATGAAGCGACATGAGAATCGAATAAATCAGCGCCCATACCGGCAACATCCCCAACGTTGTCCCCTACATTATCCGCGATAACAGCAGGGTTTCTAGGATCATCTTCAGGAATTCCTAATTCCACTTTTCCAACTAGATCGGCGGAGATATCAGCTGTTTTGGTATAGATACCACCACCTGCTTTGGCAAACAAAGCCAAAGAAGAAGCACCAAAGCTAAATCCTAAAATCATCGTGGCATTTCCTGTGAA
>QKCT01000086.1 GCA_003245625.1 Bacillota bacterium
GTTGCCACATTACCATCAATTATATATTCCACATAGAGATCTTCTCCATCTTCATATAAGGAAGTTTTGGAGACTCCATCCAATGTTTGTTCCACATATAGGAATGGTGAGGTTTCATCTAGCATAACATAAACTCTGGAAGAAATGTCGTTGAGTCCTTCCGCGGTTGTGTCAGAAATCGTGAATTCTGTTTCTGTAAGAATCGTATAATTTGTTGCTTCATCGTATCTAGCTGAGTAATCTTGGTAGTCTGTATAAAACCCTTTAACTGCCTGGATTGTCGATAGAAAATCGCAGCTGGCAAGTGTGAAAACCAATACAAGAAGCATCATGATTGTCATCAGTTTTTTCTTCATAATAATCCTCCCTAAATCTTAATTCATGTTTATTGTAGCACAAATTGGCTTACCTTTCAACGAAATCTACTTTTTATAGTCGACATTTGTAAGGTCGATTTCAAAACGACAAATGTCAGACCCCATTAAAATACTGTCTAACACTTTGATTTTTAGTTTTTGATCGAGAATCTGTTCAAATGGAAATTTCGCAAATCCCGCAGAACAATAACAGAATCTTGGATTGATATCTGTACGTCCTTCTTTGATTGCTTCTCGAGCAAATGGACAATGACAACCATAATATTTTTTGTCGGTATTGTTCGTCGCATTCAAATAAGCCAATGTATCATAAGGTATCTTCGTGATACATAATTTGTCCTCTTTGATTACTGCCGAAAGAACTTCTTGATTACTGGAAACAAAATCGATAACTTCTGGAGTAATAATTTGTTCATACCAAACTTTGTTTTGTTCATAATGTTCGGTTAATTCCTTGACTTTACGGTCGTGTCTTTCTTTTAGATACGTCTCGAAATTCGCAGATTTTTCATATTCGATTTTTTCTTCGATCATGGATTCTTCTGATAAACCGTGATTATTCCCAGCGAGGACATCCTCGGTGTCTTCTTCATTCAAGTTCGCCTCTAAAATCGTCATTAACTGATTGACATAATCGGGTAAACGGGTAGGGGGAACACCCAAATATGGTGGTTCAAAATTACCTAGTATGGTTTTCGCCATTTCGCTTCCCTTTTTTCGTTCTAACCGTTTTATGATGTTTTCCATGACATCAAGCATTCCTGTATACTTTGTTAAATGGATAAAAAGATCTTTCCGATCAATGACACGGAAATAGCGCATCATAATAATGAAAGATGGAATCGTATTCTTCTCCTCTTTCACGAGATAGCGAATCAAATGATCCAAATCCTGCGTGTCGATTACGTCGATATCAAGTTCGATTTGTTGGTTTAGTTCCATGATAAAATCAATCGCTGCCTGCATGTCTTCTTCTGGAAGATGATTTCTAAGGTAGAGATCTTTGATTAAAAACAGATTCATTGGATCCTCCAAATGACTTCTTAAGATAATTCAATTATATCATTTTATTAGTTTGATGGTTGATGTAAATGAATGTAACAAAAAAAAGCACCTTTAAAAGGTGCTATTGTAGTACAATCATGCGATTTTTGAGATCTACATATTCTTTTGGTGCGGGGTATTCTTCAATTCCTCCAAATGGCATTTGGGCTAACATCGTCCAGTGCTTTGGAACTTCAAATTCCTTTCGAAAAGCTGCATCAATTACTTCTGTATAATGTTGCAGGGAAGCACCAAGGTTATGTTCGGCTAACAGATTCCATAGATTGATTTGTAACATACCATTTTGTTCTCTGGCCCAATGAATGAAATTATCCTTATATAAAGGAAACTTCTCGATTAATCCATTCGTGATGGATTCGTCATTGAAAAACAGGATGGTGCCAAATCCTTTTTGAAAACCGTTTATTTTCTTCTCTGTTCTCTCAAAACTATTTGCTGGAACAATTTTGCGTAATGACTCCATAACAAGTTGCCAAAAACGATCGTGTTGTTCATGCAATAAAACCATGATTTTCTGACTTTGTGCATGATAAGCAGATGGGGTGTACTGTAATGCGGTTTTGATGGCATCGATTAATGCTTCATCCCCTATCGTCGTATTTGAATTAAGAGAATATACAGATCTTCTTTTGGTTATTGTTTCTATTGTGCTCATTTGATATCACTTCTTTCTAGTTCTTGATGTCTCTAAATTTATGAATTGAGAACGACAGAACCTAGTACCATATTCGTTCCCTGTAACAATGTATCCGTAACAGGACAAGTTTGTTCGATAAACTTCGCAAAACGTTCCATCGTTTCTTGGGATTCATCGGTTTTAAAATGCATATTGTATCGAATTTCTTGGAATCCATTCCGAGCATCGGCATTTCCCATCATACCAGACATATCGATATCGGCTTCGATTTCCAAATGAAATTCTTCAAATGTGACACCTTGCGCTTTTGCGAACATTTTAGCAACGATTGCTTGACATCCGCCCAAAGCTCCCAGTAACACTTCTAGTGGATTCATGCCTTGATCGGATCCGCCCATCGCTTTTGGCTCATCCATTAAGATACGAAATGATCTTGATTCACTTTGCACTTGCATTCCTTCGCTTAAGCTTGTGACACTTGCTTTGATTGTGCGTAACATACTCACATCTCCTTTCGTAGATTGGGTTTTTGTGTCCCCACACAAATCATATGAGATTTCTTCCTAAATGTCAAAGGATGCGACTTTGAAACCGCTTCAATACAAAAAAGAGGATACAGGAATGAATCATCCTTGTATCCTTTTGACTTATTTCACAAATAAGTTTGCGACATGTTTTAGCTCTTGAATAATCTCGATGTGTTGTGGGCAAAGCGTTTCGCATTGTCCGCATTCAATGCAGACATCTGCCCAACTCTCCGGCCTTAACTGATTTCTGTATGCTTGTTTAAAGTGAGGAATATCATCAAAGATAAAGGCATTGTTGTAAAAAGAGAAATTTCCAGGGATGTTGACACCGTGAGGGCAAGGCATACAATACTTACAATTCGTACAATCCACTTGAATGCGAGATTTGTATACTTGTTTTACTTCTTGAATCAGCGCTTTCTCTTGTGTGGTCAACATACCAACTTCCGCAATACTCGCTTCTTGGATGTTTTCTTTGATGTGGTCCATATTATTCATACCTGATAAAATCACTTTTACTTCCGGGTAATCCCATAGATAACGAAGTGCCCATCCGGCTGAACTATGTTTTTCTGTTGCTTTTTCCCAAATTGCTTGGATTTCTCCTGGACCTTGTTCTGCCAAACGACCACCGCGTAAAGGTTCCATGATAATCACGTCAATATTCCGACTACCTGCCAGTTTTAACCCCTTGAGTCCTGCTTGATATTCTTCATCAAAATAATTCATTTGAATTTGGCAGAAATCCCAATCATAGGAAGTTAGAATATCTTCAAATATCGGATAATCGTCATGGAATGAAAAGCCGATGTTTTTGATTTTACCACTTGCCAAAGCTTTCTCGATGAAATCAAATACATCTAGTTTCTTATAATTATCCCAGCTTCCACGATTCAATGCATGTAATAAATAATAATCGATATAATCGGTTTGAAGGCGTTCTAATTGAAGATTGAGGTAGTGATCCATATCCTCTCTTGTTTTGATTAACCAAGAAGGGAGTTTGGTCGCTAAAAATACTTTCTTGCGATATCCATCTTGGAGTGCTCTTCCGACAAACCCTTCACTATTTTCAGAATGATAAGGGAATGCGGTATCGATATAATTGACTCCGTTATCGATTGCATAACGGATTTGCGCTTTTGCTTCTTCTTCATCAATGTTTGCATAGACTCCATCAATGACTGGGAGTCGCATACAACCAAACCCTAAAATCGATACGGATTGGTTTTTTCCTAAGCTACGATATTTCATAAAATCCTCCTTTATTTCTCTTCTATTGTATCACGAATATGGATTTCTGAAAATGCTCGTTTGAAAGGAAAAAGAAAAAGCACTCAATGGAGTGCTTATGCTTCTATTAGTTGAAAATGATAATCGATTCCTTCTACTGCCTTTTGTGCGTCTTCGATGGATAATTTACCCAATTTCAACGTCACGGTTTGAGATGCAAGATCGATGTTGAATTTTTTGAATCCGGCAGCGTTCAGTGCTTTTGTAATATGCATCACGCAATGATTACATGTCATGTTATCGACTTTAAATTTCATCGTTGTTCTCCTTTCGTATAACGAAATTGAAATCGTTTTAATCGCAGTGCATTCAATACAACCATAATACTTGAGAAAGCCATTGCGGCACCAGCAAGCGCCATCGACAGATGTCCAGTTGCGGCTAGTGGTATCGCAACGAGGTTATAACTAAATGCCCACAAGAAATTCTGATAGATATTTGTAAGGGTTGCTTTGGATAAATCGATTGCTTCTATGACAAGGCGCAAATCAGAATTCATAAGCGTTAAGTCCGAGGAGTGAATCGCAATATCCGTTCCGCCACCCATGGCGATACCGATATCAGCTTGCTTTAAAGCAGGAGCGTCATTGATTCCATCTCCTACAAACGCAACCAAATGATTTTGTTTCTGTATTTCTTCCACAATTTCTGCTTTTTCGGTTGGTAATACTTCGCAACAAATGTGATCGATTCCAACTTCAAATGCAATTCGCTCCGCAACACCTTTATTGTCACCTGTTACTAGATAAGTAGTGATCCCTCTTCGCTTCAGTTCGGCAATGGTCTCTTTGGAAGTTTCTTTGATTTCGTCACGGAGTGCATACATTGCGACAATTTTACAGTCAACGATTAAGAAATTGACGGTTTTCGCTTCCTCTAAGAGTTGATTATAGATGTCTTGATATTCCTGAATCTCAATCTCAAAATCATCGATGATTTTCGCTGATCCAATCAAGACTTTCTTACCATCGATCATCGCTCGAAGTCCTTTTCCTTGTAGTACTTCGAACTGCTTAATCGGGAGTAAATTAGCGTTTTTTTCTTCAGCATACAAAACAACAGCTTTACTAATTGGATGAGTGGATTCACGTTCGATGGAATATATCATATCCAAATAAGATAAATCCCCAATATAGTCCGTTACTTCAAAACTGCCTTTCGTGATTGTTCCTGTCTTATCAAATGCAACAGCGGTTATTTTGTTGGCAATTTCAAAGAATTCGCCACCCTTATACAATATTTGATGTTTTGCGGCGAGTCCATTCCCAACCAAAATACTGGTTGGCGTTGCCAGTCCCAAAGCGCAAGGACAGGAAATAACCAAAATCGCAACTGTGGTAGTGAAGGAAGTGGTGAACCCATCTCCTACCAAGAAGAAATGGACGATAAAGTTCAAAAATGCAACAGCGACGACAAATGGAACAAATAGACTGGCAATTCGATCAGCCGTTCTTTGAATCGGAATTTTTCTTGCTGATGCTTCTTCCACAGACGCAATGATTTGACTTAATAAGGCATCTTCTCCAAGATTCGTTGCTTCAATGACGATTCGTTCTTGAAGATTGATGGTGCCACCTACTGCGAAGTCATTTGCTTTTTTATATACAGGCATGCTTTCACCGGTAATCATCGATTCGTCGATGTGCGTTTGACCGGATATAATCTTCCCATCAACTGGGATTTTCTCGTTCGCAAGAACAACGACATGATCTTTCACGATCACTTCTTCGATGTCGATCATCTCTTCGTTTCCATCACGTATGACTCGAGCTTCTTTGGCCCCAAGATTAATCAAATCTACCAAGGCATCTTCGGTTTTTTCTTTGGCTATATGTTCAATGAAATTCCCGATTAAAACCATCGTGATAATCAAAGCGCTGACTTCAAAATAATAAACAGGATGCATAGAAGACATCGTGATTTCGTGTTGTATCAACAAATATAAACTGTATAAATAAGCGGATGTGGTTCCTAATACAACCAGAATATCCATACCTAGACTTTTCTTCTTTATACTGACATACGCACCCTTATAAAATCGTCTTCCGATTCCAAATTGAATCAACCCCGCTACTGTTAATTGGAAATATCCATTTGTAAATAGCGATGGAGATTGAATAAACGATGTCCATTGAATATGGGAAAACATTGCCCAAAGCAAGGGAATCGATAAGACAATCGAAACAATCAATTCGATTTTCATCTGGTTGCGAATCTTTTTATTGTCTTCCAAGTTATCTTTCAGTACTGGCATATAGCCAAGACTCTTGATGGTTTTTGCAATACCTTCTAAAGAATACTTCTGCTCGTCATAGGTCATGATTACTTTGTTTGCACTGACAATTGCTTCGGCTTTGATGTCGTCCATCTGCTCAAATGTTTTTTCAATTGTTTTGGCACACATCGCACAGGTCATTCCTTCTACTCGAAGTGATTTTTTGACCATAGTAATCTCCTCCTTTAGATAGAAATATTATAACATATTGTACTTTTAGACACTATCAAAACGCATGAATAGTTTTCTATCCAAATAGGCGATTACAGGCAATAAAAAACGATGACTTCATCCTCATCGTTTTTGTATTCTATGACAAGAGTGTATCCAAAATCAGGTTTTGCACCCGGTTGAAGGTATCTTTGTCTTCCAGATTGGAAATCAAAATAACTTCGATGTTTTCTTTCGGATAATACATGACAATACTGCGAACTCCTGGACCTCCGCCGCTATGGTAATAGTAAAGTCGATCCTTTCCATGCGTATCATCGAGTCCAACGATTAGTCCATATCCATAATGATTGTGGTCATCGGCGTAGATTTGTTCTTGAAACATTTGTTTGAAAATTCCACTTTGCGAATATAAGAATTGATTCCAGCGATGGAGGTCATGTGTGGTAGAGAAGAAACCGCCAGCACCTCCGGCGATTCGCATATCTATATATCTGGATAAGACGATTTTCTTATCCTGATCGAGTGCGTAAGAACCGGCTTTGTTTGGAATCAAACGATTCGGCTTTTCCAAACCGGTATTTTGCATATGAAGAGCGTTAAAGAAACTCTCTTTTAAGAACTGTTCCAAATCTTTTTTTGTCAGGATTTCTACAATTTTATGTAACATCAAATAACTGGGGATGGAATAATAGAATTGGGATCCCGGTTCAAATAGAAGTTCTTTGTCTTTCCCTAAATCGATTAATCCTTGAAGAATATCTTCACTTTGTAAGATGTCATAGAAATCCATATCCAAAGGAAAGTCTACAATCCCAGAAGAATTGGTTAATAAGTGATGAATGGTGATTCGATTCCCATATTGAAACTCTGGAAAAAACGAACTTAAGGGTTCCTGCAACGATAATTGGTTTGTTTCAACCAGTTTTAAGATCGCTGCAGCGACGAATTGCTTACTGATGGAAGCAATTCGAAATACGGTTTCACTGCTATTTTTGACCTTGTGTTCAAAATTCGCAAAACCAAATCCTTGATCGATGAAAGTGGCTCCGCCTAGATGAATATAACAGACACCGTTAAAGTGGCTCTGCTTGATTAATTCGATTAATTGTTCTTTCATGATTCCTCCTCTAATCAAAAAGAAGCCATTCCAAAAAGGGAAGGCTTCCAGTGATATTAAAACGCTTCTGTAATCGACTTTCCTTGCATATGCAAGACAAGATAATCCGGCCCCCCGGCTTTAGAATCGGTACCGCTCATGTTAAATCCACCAAATGGTTGATAGCCAACAATCGCACCAGTACATTTACGATTGAAATACAGATTTCCAACATGGAAATCTTCTCTTGCCATTTCTAAATGGAAACGATTATTAGAGATAACCGCACCGGTCAATCCATATTCTGTATTATTGACTACTTCTAAACCTTCTTCAAACGAAGATACTTTACATACAGCTAATACCGGTCCAAAGACTTCTTCTTGCATTAACGTGGATGTTGGAGCCATATCGATAAATACGGTAGGATCGATAAAGTACCCTGTATCATCATTGCTGGTACCACCAACCAATAGTGTGCCTTCTTTTTTCCCAATTTCAATGTATTCATTGATTCTTTTAAACGCGAGGTGGTCGTTGACCGGTCCCATCTGATTCTGATAGGTTTCGACATTTCCAACCGTGATTTGCATGGTTTTTTGCTTGATCAAAGCAACGATTTCATCATAGACATCTTCGTGAATGATCGCACGCGAACATGCAGAACACTTTTGTCCGGAGAAACCGAATGCTGCAGTGACAATTGAGGAAGCTGCTAATTCGATATCACAATCGTTATCGACTAAGATAGCATCTTTTCCACCCATTTCGGCGATGACACGTTTTAACCAGATTTGTCCTTTTTGGACTTTGGCTGCATTCTCATAAATATCGATTCCAACTTCTTTGCTACCGGTGAAGGAGACGAATCTTGTTTTCGGATGTTTGACAATATAATCTCCTACAACAGAACCGCGTCCAGGCATATAGTTGATAACTCCGTCAGGCAATCCTGCTTCTTCCATGATTTCGACAAATTTATAGGCGATCACTAAAGTTGTCGATGCCGGTTTCAACAACACGGTATTTCCGGCAACGACAGCGGCGCTGGTCATACCGGTTAAAATCGCAAGTGGGAAGTTCCAAGGAGTGATGATAGCTCCTACACCAAGAGGAATATAATTATATTCATTGCGTTCTTGATCTCTTCTGGACAACACAACATCATCAATGCGTGAAAGTGTCAGCATTTGTCTTCCGTAATATTCCAAGAAATCGATGGCTTCTGCAACATCTGCGTCGGCTTCAAGCCAAGGTTTTCCTGCTTCTAAGGTTTCCAGAGCACATAGTTCAAAACGTCTTCTCTTCATAATATTGGCTGCTTTGAATAACACATCCGCACGGACTCTTGGATCCACTTTCTTCCAATATTCGAAGGTTTCTAACGCTGCCTCCATTGCCATATCCGCTTCTTTTAAAGAGGCTTGGCAAACAACGCCGATAACTTCTTGGTGATTCGAAGGATTCAAAGAAGAAATCGTTGTATCCGTAAAGATACGTTCCCCGTTGATGATCAACGGATATTCCTCTCCTACATATTCGCGGACGACTTTGAGTCCTTCTAGGAATGCGGTTTGGTTTTCCATCTTGGAATAGTCTTTCAATGGTTCTGTTCGATAATCATAAATTGCCATAATGTACATCCTTTCTTATACGACTGAATGTTCAAAATCAGTCGTTGTTTGGTTTTTAAAGCGATCGATATGCAATTCTTTCGCATAATCTTCTAATGGTTTTCCTAAAATCATTTGGCTTAACAATAATCCGGTTATCGGCGCAAACATAAACCCATGCCCTGAATATCCGCAAGCCATATAGAATCCCGGTAATTCGGAAGTATCCGAAATGATTGGCTGATGATCTGGGGAAACATTGTAAGATCCTCCCCAAGTTCGAATGACTCGAAGTTTTGCGACCTCGGGTAAGATATGAGTCACTGTTTTTGCCATTTCATCCAAGAATTTCCAACTCGATGAAATATCATGATCATGTGGTGCATTTGGATTTCCTCGCCCCATCAAAAAGGAGCCGTGAGGAACTTGTTGACAATAAATATTTTTCGAGAAACTCATGACCATCGGTCCTTGCATTGGATGGGTTGGTTCTGTCACAAGGATTTCATGGTTTTCAGAATAGACCGGGATATCGATTCCAGCCATTTTTCCCACTTCATGAGCAAATCCTCCAGCTGCGTCCAATACTTGATTGGTCTCGATGGTTCGTTTATCAGTAATAACTCTTTGTATTTGATTGTGTTCAACCACAATCTCTTTTACTTCCTCGTAGAAGTGAAAGACTACTCCGAGTTTACGTGCGGCTAAGTAATATGCTTCACTCATCAAAAATGGATTGACATGTCCATCGGTTTTACAGAATGTTGCACTGGTGAATGAGTTTTTGTTTAAATGTGGAACGATTTCAAGTGCTTCATCAACGGTAAGTTTTACCGATGGGATACCCAGCGAATTTTGAAGTTTTACATTTTTTTCAAATACATCGTCTTCCGCTTTTGATGTCGAGAGTATCAAATAGCCTTCTTGTTTGAATTCGATGTCTTTGTTATAACCGAGTTCTTCTTTAGCTGTGCTAAAAAATTCGATCGATTTTTTTGCTAGGATACAGTTTAATTTTGTT
>QKCT01000107.1 GCA_003245625.1 Bacillota bacterium
GGATGTTGTTGGCATTAATCGATTAGAAAAAAAATATCGAAATGGAACATTAGAAAACAGAGCGATGAAATATGTCGTTAATTATCTTCGAGAAAACAAAAAAACTCCTGAAACTGAATAGGAAAACAGAGGAAAATTTGGTATAATATTTATACAGGAGATTCCTATATTCTATGAAATGTAATACCCAAATTATTAGCCACGGAATTGCTTTGGGAAAAGCAAAGTTTCTCAAAGTCTTAGAACAAGAAAACATCCATCATGACAACCACAACCAATTGGAATTATTCCACACAGCAGTCAAGGCGGTGAATGATCAATTGGATGTTCAAATTAAACAAGCAGAAACGAATTTCAGCGATAGAATCACTGAGATATTTGTTACTCATAAATTTATCGTGAATGATCCACTGATTATTGAACCGACCGAAAAGAGAATCGAACAAGGATTGTCGGCTCAAGAATCATACAAAGAAACAGTTGATCATGTTCTGTCAGATTTCAGCAAAATTCAAAACGAATATATGTTAGGAAGAATCGTGGATATTTTGGATGCCACTGATAAAGTGAAGGTCCAATTAAACAGTATTCACGAAGAAGTTATATCCGATGAAATAGAAGATACAATTCTAGTTCTAAAGAATTTGAAGCCCAGTATTATTTTTGAATTAAGACAAAGTAATATTAAAGGCTTTATAGCGAGCGAAGGGGTCTATACTCAACACTCGGGAATTATCGCAAGAGAAATAAAGATACCGGGCATGGTATGCCCTGAAATTGTAAAGAAGATACAAGAGAATGATTTCATCATAATCGATTCTGACAATGAGTTGGTTATTATCAATCCAGATGAAGATACTCTTCAAAAGTATCAAAAGGAGGAAGGATATGAGTTATAAAGCCCTCTATCGTATTTATCGACCACAAGACTTCAATGAAGTAGCTGGACAAGAACACATTACAACAACATTAAGAAATGCGTTAGCGAATGATAAAGTTGCTCACGCATATCTTTTCAGTGGACCAAGAGGAACTGGAAAAACATCGATTGCAAAAATTTTTGCCAAGGCAGTGAACTGTGTTCATGCACCTGTAGATAATCCGTGTAATGTTTGTGAAAATTGTGTTGGGATTACTTCGGGAGTAATCAGTGATATTATTGAAATCGATGCCGCAAGTAACAATGGTGTTGATGAAATTCGGGAGATACGAGACAAAGTGAAATACCTTCCCGGATATGTAAAATATAAAGTTTATATCATTGATGAAGTCCATATGTTAAGCACGGGAGCGTTTAACGCTTTGCTAAAAACATTGGAAGAACCACCGGCTCATGTAATCTTTGTTTTATGTACAACAGAACCTCAAAAAATTCCATTGACAATCCATTCGCGTTGTCAACGTTTTGATTTCAAAGCAATCACAACGAGGGATATCATTGGAAAATTGAATGAAATAATTGATAAAGAAAACATCTCTATTGATAAAGGCGCTGTTCATCAAATTTCTCTATATGCAGAAGGGGGATTGCGTGATGCCATCAGCATGTTGGATCAAGCCCACGCATACAGCCCGGAACATATCACCGAAGAAGATGTCAATCAAATTACTGGAGCTGTCTCTTTAGGAATGCAAATAGAGCTGGCAGATGCCTTAATTCAGGGAAGTTCCACGAAAGCGATGGAATTGCTCAACGCTTTATTGGCAGAAGGCAAAGAAGTGCGAAAAATTGTTCTAAATCTTATCGAATTCTTCCGTGATTTGCTCATGATGAGAAACTTGAGGAAGTTAGATGAAAGTAATTTATTATATCAAAACGATCAATTTGTCGCTTTATCAAAAGGTGTCAGTAACCGATTTATCTTCTATGCTTTAGATGTTTTAAACAAGGTAAACAACGAAATTAAATGGAGCAATAATCCAAAGATATATTTGGAGTTGGCTTTCATTAAAATCACCGATAATGAGGTTGGAAGTGACTCTAAATTACTCTCTGTGATCGATGATTTAGAATCCAGGATATCTGAAATCGAAAAATTGAAAAGTGGCATTGATGCAATAAATCAGCGGGTTTCAGAGAATATCATTAAAGAAATTATTAACGAAGATGAACCAAAAACCCAAACGATCAGTACGAAACCAGAAGAACCGGTTGAAGAGTTGCAAAAGGAAGAAAAAACAGAAGAGGAATTCGATCTTTTTGAATCACCTTCCATTGAAGAGCAGTTATGCGATGATCTTGATAATACCTACTCAATCTCTTTTGTAGAGCAAGTGTTGAATAACGGCAGTAGAGAAGATAAGAACACATTAAACAACGATTGGTATTTATTACGCCGAAGTGTCAAGAATGAAGATGAGAAGTTTATCTCTAAGATTTTGGAAACTGGCAAAATTGTCGCGAGTTCCATTGATAATATTATCATCACATTTACCAGTCCAGAGATTTGCAATCAAATAATGACTCCTGCAAATAAAAAGGTTGCGAGAGAATTGCTTCAAAATCATTACCGAAGAGATATGGATTTTATTGCCCTTCCGGAACACGTTTTTAATGATTTAGCAAGTGAGTTCATTACCCTTTGGAACCAAGGAAAACGAAACATCAAATTATCCAAAATCACATGTGATGATCTCAAAGATGTTTCACAAACGAAGAATCAAGAACAAGATAATATCAAACCAAAAGTAGTTTCAGATGCAATTGATCTTTTTGGTGATATCGTTACTGTAAAGAAATAGGAGGGAGAAAAGATGTTTAATCCTCAAATGTTAAAACAAATCAAAAAAATGCAAGATGATCTAAAGAAGGCACAAGACGAAATCAACGCTTCTACATTTTATGGTCAAGCAGGCGGCTCTGTGGTTCAAGTGGCAGTTAAAGGAACAAAGCGAGTAGAATCTGTTCAAATTAAAAGTGAAGAAATCGATTTGAATGATATTGAAATGTTACAAGATTTAATTGTAGCTGCAATGAATGATGCATTTGCAAAGGTAGACAAAGAGTTAGAAGAGAACATCGGTTCCATAACACAAGGAATGAATATGCCGGGGTTATTTTAATGTTGCCAAAAGCTTTTGAAGATCTTATCACGGAATTCATGAAATTTCCGGGGGTTGGAAGAAAAACTGCGGAACGATACGCATTGTATACATTTGATAGATTGTCCGATGAAGACACGGATCGTTTTAGTCATGCAATCGCATCAATAAAACAAGAGGTTCATCATTGCCCAGTATGCGGACATCTAACAGATCAAGAAAAATGTGACGTCTGTAGCAATCCAAACAGAAATGATTCTCTGTTGATGGTGGTGGAATCTTCCAAAGATGTTTTTTCTATTGAGAAATCAGGAGAATACAAAGGATATTATCATGTCCTAAATGGAAATATATCTCCAATGGATGGAATTGGACCCGAAGATATCAATATCGCAACACTTTGGCCTCGGATCGTTGATAGCAATAAAGTAAAAGAAGTTATCATCGCTACCTCGTCTACTCAAGAAGGCGAAACAACAGCTTTATATATCAATAAAGTCCTGAAAGATATCGATGTTATAGTGACGAGAATCGGATATGGAGTGCCTGTGGGTTTAAATCTAGAGTATGCCGACGATCTCACGTTATCTAAAGCAATAGAGAACAGAAGAAAAATATAAATTCAAAATAAATTCTTAGAAAAATATTTATAAAATTTTTACACGATTATTATTATTATGTTATAATAATATGAGACAAATTTTGTTAGGAGGGAACCATGATTTTAAATTCATTGCTAAGAATGAATGCAATCACCGATACAATATCTGATTTTGTAGACGATTACGTTGACCAATTAATGGGTATTTTTAATGGTCTTGATTATTGGTTGCAAGCTGTCGTTCTATTAGTAGTTGCGATTTTTATGTTAATTGGTATATTTGTGTTCTTGAAGAAATTCATTAAATTATTCTTGGTACTCGCTGTTATAGGAGGCATTGGGTACGTTCTTTATACGCAGGGAATCTTGGATAGTATTTTGAATTCGAGTGCTTATATCACAAGCATCTTTATTGTTTTGTGAAAAATCTAGGTTAACCGTGTAAGGTTTCCCTTTTTTTTTCTAAAAAAGGCGTCAAAAAATAGTGAAAAATCAAATTTTTTTATAGATTACAGGAGAAATTTTTATGGAAATTAAAATGGAGAATTTAACGAAAGTTTTTGTTGCAAAAGACAAAAGCGAAGTAAGAGCCGTTGACAATGTCAGTTTGACTATACCTTCGGGAAAACTGATTGGCTTATTGGGGCCATCTGGATGCGGTAAATCAACAACCCTCTACCTTTTAGCTGGATTGTTGAGACAAAATGATGGAAAAATCTACTTTGAAGAGGACGAGGTTTCAAATACTCCACCCGAAAAAAGAGGGATAGGTTTGGTCTTCCAAAATTACGCCCTTTATCCACATATGACCGTCAGGGAAAATATCCTATTCCCACTGCAAAACTTAAAAGTTGAAGCAGAACTTGCAAAACAAAAAACAGTAGAAATGGCAAGATTAGTTGGTTTGGAATCAATGTTGGATCGTAAACCAAAAGAGTTGTCAGGTGGGCAACAACAACGCGTTGCTATCGCAAGAGCGTTGGTTAAAACACCAAGAGTATTATTGCTCGATGAACCACTATCAAACTTGGACGCTCGTTTACGTCTCCAAACAAGAGAAGAAATTAAGAGAATCCAAAGAGAGACACAAATCACAACGGTATTCGTAACGCATGACCAAGAAGAAGCAATGTCTATTTCTGATGAAATCGTCGTAATGAAAGACGGAGTTATTCAACAAATGGGTGCTCCTCAAGATGTCTATGATGATCCAAGTAATCTATTTGTTGCTAAATTTCTAGGGAACCCTCAAATCAATGTATTCGATGGTGTAATCAAAGGTAAGAAAATTTATATCAACGATATGGTTGTAGGAAAAAGCAAATTACCAGATGGAGAAGTATTAATTGGTATTAGACCGGAAGGTTTCATTGTTGACCAAGAAAAGAAAAGCCCATTTAAATTTAACATCGATCTTGTTTCAACCATTGGTAGAGATACAACATTGATTGTTGATTTACCAAGTGAATCCGATAATATTTTGGATAAAAAATCATTCAAAGCTATTGTTGATGCAATGTTGAGAATCCAATCTGGAGATGAAATTCATTTCATCGTAAGACCGGAAAAAATGTTCTTATTCAATATGGAAGGAGAGAGATTGGAATAACACATGGAAAAAAGAAATAACCTGAAAGCCTGGTTGTATCTTGCTCCATTATTGATTCTAATGGGTATCTTCATCTTTTATCCATTGATCAACGCGTTCTATATCTCTATTCTTGAAGAATATAGACCATTGGCGCCAGGTGGGGCAACCGCCACAGGCTATACATTAAGCAATTTTGCCAGAATTCTAAATGATGAATTGTTCTGGCAAGCGATCAAGAATACTTTTGTTGTCGCGTTCATATCCGTTCCAATATCAATTCTAATTTCATTAGTGATTGCTGTTTCTTTGAACTCGATTCCAAAATTAAAAGCATTATATCAAACAGTATTCTTCTTACCTTATGTTACCAATGCAATCGCAATTGGTATGGCATTTGCGTTTATGTTCCATAAAGATTATGGTTTGATTAATTTAATGTTGAGTTGGCTCGGAATCGATCCAGTCAACTGGGTTGGTAATGTGGCTACATGGTGGGCACAGATGGGAGCATTACTTGTTTATACGATTTGGGGTGGATTAGCATTCAAAATCTTGGTATTTACAAGTGGATTACAAAATATTGATAAACAATATTATGATGCTGCTAAAATCGATTCCGCATCTAAATGGACAGTATTTCGTAGAATTACAGTTCCGTTGTTATCGCCATTCATTCTTTATATCTCAATCACTTCGATGATTGGTGCACTTAAAGCATATCGTACTGTCATCGGTTTGTTTGGGGAACGTTTGGGTGCTCAACAGAACTCCATGATTACAATTGTTGCATATGTTTATAAGTACAGATCGGCATATCAAGACGTATCTGCTATTTCATACGCAGCTTCCGCTGCGATCATCTTGTTCTTCATTACGGTAGTTTTCTCGCTGATTCAAGGTGTTGTCAGCAGAAAACGCGTCCATTACTAGGGAGGTGACATCATGGCGGAAATATTTGTAGAAAATGAAAAAGCTTATAAGCGCAGAAGATTGATTTCCAATATTGTCACATTTGGTTTCTTGTCTCTTGTGGCAATTGGTATTTTAATTCCGTTTTATTGGATGATCTTAACGTCACTTAAGAGTATTCAAGAAATTGAAAGTGTTCCTCCAATTCTTTGGTTGAACTTTAGTGATTGGAAGATTACAAACTACACAGACTTGTTCTTGACCGTTCAAAGTGGTGAACGTGCTGGGGAACCGTTGTTCCCATTCTTCACTTATATGAAGAATACCGTATTGATTTCGTTCTTAACTACGTTAGGAACAATCATCACAACGATTCTTGCGGCGTTTGCGTTTGCTAGATTGAACTTTAAAGGAAAAGATACTTTATTTGCAGTATTGTTGGCAACGATGATGGTCCCAGGTGAAATTTTCATTTTGACGAACTTCTTGACTATCAATCAATTCGGATGGTACGACATTTTAACACAAACTTACACAGAAGCAGTGTTGGCGATGACGATACCGTTTATGATTTCGGTATTCTATGTCTTTTACTTAAGACAAACATTTAGAAAAATTCCGGATGAATTGTATTTTGCTGCAAAAGTAGATGGTACTTCGGATTTCAAATATTTATTAAAAATTATGATTCCGATTGCGATGCCAACGATCGTAACCATCATTATTTTGAACTCTATGGGAGCATGGAGTGCATACATTTGGCCGGCTATGGTAACAACACAAGACAAATACCGTTTGGTAAGTAATGGTCTTCGTGGTGCCTTCACCGATACAACCGGTCGTACTGATTATGGACAACAGATGGCCGCTGCTACTCTCGTCACCGTACCTCTGATTATTCTATTCTTCACGTTTAGAAAACAGATTATGCGTGGTGTTGGTCGAAGCGGTATCAAAGGATAAAAAATAATAGGAGGAGAAATATATAATGAAAAAATTTGTTTTACTACTCGTTACTTTCGTAATTGCATTAGCATTTGCGGGTTGTGTTAACGTTGGTACAACAGCTAGTACAACAGCTGGTACTCAAGAAACAACAACATTGCAACTTGCTGAAGAACTTCCTGATGAGGAAGTAGAAATTACATTCTGGCACATTTATGGTACAGACAAAACAGCTTTATTGGATCAAATGATTGCTGAATTTGAAGCTATGTATCCAAATGTTACTATTACAGACACTTCTCAAACAGATTACAATACTTTGAGAGAAAAAATCAACATGGGTATTTCTGTTGACCAAGTTCCTACAATGGCTTTAGGATATCCTGACCATTTTGCTGGATACATTGAAGCAGACGCAGTTTTGAAATTAGATGATTACATCAATAACACTACAGAATATGAAATCACTAATTCAAGTTCTTCTATCTTTGGGGAAACAGTAACTATCGGTTTGGATTTAGATGACTTTGTTGCTTCTTATTTGGAAGAAAACAGTCAATATGAAGGTGGATATTATTATTCATTACCATTCTCTAAATCGACTGAGACAATGGCTGTTAACGTAGATGTCTTGAAAGCTCACTTGACAGAAATCAGAGCAGCTGGAATTACCATCTCCGACAATGGATTCTTGTCACATGATGTTCCATTAACTTATGCTCAAATCGAAGCGTTGGCTGATATCATAGTGGATACAAACGGAACAAATACAACGACAAGCAAATGTGAATACTTATTGAACTATGACTCATCTGGTAATATGTTTATCAATATGAGCCGTCAATGGAATGCACCTTACACCAATACAGATGGAGAAATCCTGATTGACAACGATACAACAAAATCAATGTTACAATACGTACAAGATCTATTCCTTAATAATACATTGGCATTACCAATTGCTTGGGATCAAAGTTATGGTTCAACAAACTTCAAATATGGTGATGTATGTATGTCAGTCGGTTCAACAGCCGGTGTTAACTACAACATTCCTACTGATGCAGATACTCAAGAAAACTTGCAATTTGGACAATTCCAAGTTGACTTCGTTCCGGTGCCTCAATTCGTTGCGACAGAAGGCGATAGCTTTACTGTAAGTATCGACGGAACAGATTCAACATTTACAGGTTCATTGTCAGCAGTTCAACAAGGTCCAAACATTGGTATCTTCTCAAGCGCAAGCTCAGCAGAAAAACTATATGCTTGGTTATTCTTGAAATATTTGATCGAAACTGATAACACAGCAAAATGGGCTATGAACACTGGTTACTTACCAGCTAGACTTTCTTCTTATAGCTCTGAAGCAGCAATCGATCTAACTGCATCTTATTCCACTAATTATGCTGATTTCTTGCAAATCGCAAAAGATTTCTGGGATGCTGATGGCGAAGTGACTTGGGCAACAACAGATGTAAGATGGAATTACTTGTATTCTTCTATGGTTGCGAATATCGCTCAATCTCAAAATACATATTATCAATATGATCCAGCGTTCGCGGCAGGAACTAATAGTGCAGGATCCGCAACAGCCAGAGTTGAAGCCGGATACTGTTTAGAAAATATCTATATCGGAACACTTGCTTCCGGAAGTAGCTACAACCCGAATACAGCACTGAACACAATGCTTAACCAATTGACTTGGTAAATCTAATTAAGGACTGATTTAATGTTTAAGAAAGCTTTTTTGCTAATCATAATTGGACTCATGTCGTTTTCGACGATAGCTTGTCAAACAACTACTACAGACGTCACCACTGCCACCACAACAAGTGGCAGTGTGGCTCTTCCAGATTTGACTGGGATGTCGCAATCGGAAATTACAACAACTCTAAATAACTTAGGATTAACACCAAAATTCTATTTTGATGTATCAGTCAGTTATGATTCAGAGGATGATTACGATAAATTTGTGATGTACGGATCCGATCTTGTAGCCGGAGATGTTGTTGCATCCGGAACGGAAGTGCGTGTTTATACAACGCCGTTAAACCTAACTCCGGTATATTACAACGATTTAGCTGCATATGATTCATCGCTCCAACTCGAAACCAGTGATTATACCGGCCAAGAGTTTATAGCGGATGGAATTGGTGAAGTAACTGTTGAGCGTTATGTCGATGGAGATACTACTTTCTTCAGGAGTGGCGGTCAAACATTCTCTGTACGCTATTTAGGTATTGATACACCGGAATCTACAGCGCTTTATGAACCATGGGGTAAAGCCGCTGCCAATTATACTAAAGAGAGACTTTCTACCGCTGAAACTATCGTGTTACAGGCGGAAGGAGATCGTATGGATGGAAACGGAAGATATTTGGCTTGGGTATGGTACATTCCCGAAGGCGAAGATACGTTCATTCTTCTCAATTTGGAATTGGTAGAGTTGGCATACTCGAAAGACAAGGTTTCTTCAGGCTCTGTTTATTCTGCCGTTTTATTGCAAGCGGACTGGAACGCATCACTCACGAAACGTCGTGTTTGGGGCGAACTAGATCCAAACTATGATTATTCCTTGGATGGAACTCAAATGTCCATTCAATACTTAATGGAAAACTTCATCGAATACGTTGGTCTAAAAGTTGTTATTACTGGAGAAATCGTAAGAAAACTTGGTAATGGCATTTACATTCAAGACGAAAATGGTTATGGAGTTTATATGTACATGGGTTATACGACTGACGCGCAACTTCAAGTCGGTGTGAATGTAACGATTTCTGCTTTGGTTCCAACCTTCTATGGTGGATCACCGCAGTTATCTAGTTACTATCGTACGAACCTGATGGTAAACGATGATGATTTTGTTGTCGTTCCAGAGGTAATCACGTATGATGATTTCACATTCTCGTTGCTCGGATCTTTAGTTACAATGGAAGATTTGGAAGTGACTAGCATCAGCTATGCCGCTACCAGTTCATCCGAAAGTATCCATGTTGAAGATTCTGCCGGCAATACATTTGTCGTTCGCATTGACGATTCAACAGGATTAAGTTCAGAATCTCTTGGAATTACCGTTGGTTCTATCATCACAGTAACCGGACCGTTAGGATATTACGACTACGATTATAATAACGATCCTGAAAGTTATAATTGGTTGGCTGAAAACTTCCAATTGATGATTATTACCAGCGATGATGTCACAATAGAGTAAATAAAAATTTAAATAGGAGGAATTATATGAAATTATTATTGAAGAGATTGGCTTTATTGACAATCGTCTTCGGTCTTACCATTGCGTTTATCGGATGTAACGAAACTAGCACTACAACCGAAGAACAAACAACTGGTACAACGACTGAAAACGTAACAACGACGACAGAAGAGCCAACAACAACAGTTGATTTACTCGCTACCGTTCCAAATAGAATTATTATCGACGGTTCCGATCAAATCACTGGAAACTTTTTGTTACCTGGCGAAGTTCTAGGTGTAACAATTACCTATGCATCTTCAAACACAGATGTAGCAACCATTTCTGAAACTGTAAATGACGATGGATTCTACACTGTTTATATCACTACTCCTTCCATCCCATTGGGTGGCGAAAACACTTCTGTAGTGATTACAGGTACAATGACTTATGGTGGTGAAACGGAAACATTCACAAAAACAATCCGTGTCATCGCTCAAAACATCATTTTCGTTAATAACATTGCAGAAGTTCATGCAAATGCAAGTTTGAATGATGTTGTTGAAGTTACTGGTACTGTATTCTCAATCTTTAGTGGTGGATTCTTCATTTATGATGAAACTGGTACTCTAGGAGTTTATGACAGTTCTGTAGATGTAGCAGTCGGCGATAACATTACCTTAAAAGGTACTTATGCAAACTATTATACATTGTATCAATTAGCTAGCATCGCTGATTACACAATCAACAGCTCTGGAAATGCAATCACATTACAACCAATCGTATTAGGTAACGGCGCTTATATCGCGAACGCTGATTCCACTGACAAAACATTAGCCGGAACATTGTTCACAGTAACAGCATTGTTGGAAGAAAGAACTAATACAAGTGGATATACCAATATGTATTTGGTCGATGTTGATGGAAATGCAATCGCACAAATCTATCATTATTCAGATTCAGATTCATTGGATGTATTGAAAGCATTGATAGACGAAGTTATTACATTAGATGTTGTTTACTACACTGACCACGGTGATGTTGTTTATGTTTCATTCTATGGAACATCTGCAGATGTAACAGTGGCTGATACAGATGAAAAAGTAGCGGCATTCTATGCAGACGCATTGGAAATCGAAGATTCTTATGTTAACAATACAAGTTCTGATCTTCCTACTTCAATCGGTGTTGCAACTGTTTCTTGGGCTCCAGGAGCTAGCGAAACAAACATTACCGTTTCTGGTAATACAGCAACATTCGCAGATGTTACAGGAGATACAACAGCTGTATTGACAGCAACTGTAACTTATACACCTGATGGTGGATCCGCAGTTGTCTTGACAAGAGATTTCACTGTTACAATTCTTGACCAAACAGAAGCTCAATTAGTTGCAACTGACAAAGCTGATCTAGACATCACTTTAACAGCAACTGAAATGGATAAAGTAGCATTACCTACCGATGGTGGAATGGGCTCAACAATTACTTGGGCAGTTACTTCAGGGGCGGCATATTTAAGCGGAACTAGCGTTGTTTATGACTTCACTGGTGCTGCAGCAAATGTTGTATTGACAGCAACAATCACTAACGGTGCAGCTTCCGATACAAAAGACTTTACTGTCGCTGTATCACCAATCACTGTTTCTACTATCGCTGACGCATTAGCAGGAACAAATGGAGATTACTTCGCAGTTCGTGGTGTTGTATATTACACAACCGTGAATGGATTCTTCTTACAAGATGGAAGCAATAAATTATTGGTTTATACAAGTTCAACTCCAACTGTAGCAGTTGGTGACGAAGTTGTTATCTATGGTGCTCGTGCAGAATACCACGGATCAAAACAAATCCAATACCCTATCGTCAGCTCAGCGATAACAACTGGTAATGATGCAACTCAAACTTCTGAAGGTGCATTTGACCCAGCAACAACAACATTGCAAACTGGTTATACTTACACTGTTACTGGTACTGTACAATATGGTGCAGTAGTAACTGGTGGTTATGACAACTTGTTCTTTGGAACAGGAACTGATGCAGGAACTGCAATGGTTTATTATAAAGCGGATGCTGCTTCTTATGCATTGCTTAAGAGTTTAGTTGGACAAAATATCACAGTTGACCTAGTATACTACAATGAAGATGCTGTTAGCATGTTCGTATTCTTAGGAACAAGCGATGATATTACAATCAACGGCATCACTGATGCTGAATTGATTACAGCTGCTTTGAATTCAATTGATTTACCAAACACAGTTACGGAAAATACCACATTGACATTGCCTACTTCCGCATTTGGTGTTGCTTTCACATATTCTTCTGATATGGCAAGTTACATTACTGATGCTGGTGTTGTAACCGTTACAGACGGAATGCAAGTTACTGTTACTTTAACTGTTACTGGTACATTCAATTCTTTAACAGATACATTGGCAATTGAAATCCAAGTTGGTGAACTTCCTGTTAGTGATATCGCAGACATCTACGATGCAACTAAATTTGAAGAAGGCGACATGATTAAAATCCAAGGTATCTTAACTGCAGATACAAAAACATCAGCATTCTGGTTACAAGATACTACAAGTGGTATTAACCTTTATGTACCTTCCGCACTTCGTACAGAATTCGCTGCATTAACAATTGGTAGTGAATTACTAATCGTTGGTGAGGTTGATATTTATAATGGTTTATATGAAGTAGCTAACTTTACATATGAAGTGATCAGCGATACACCTGCTCTACCTGCTTCCACTGATATTTCTGATGTAGACTTTACACCAGAAGCATTATTGGCTTACCAAGGACAATTAGTAACTTTGAACGGATATACATTGCAATCTGTAATTGCTGATCCAGGAACTTCTGACTTCACATTTACATTGGTAAGTGTTGTCGACGATTCCAAGACAATGTATGTTTATGTAGATAGCGATGCATCTGGATTTGCTGCACTTGCAACTGAATTGCAAACTTACTCCGTGGATGATGTATTGATTATTGAAGGTGGTATCCTTGGTTGGTACAACAGCCCTCAATTATTGTTATCTTACGACTCACAAGTTAGATTAGCTACAGATGCAGAATTATTAGCGTTGGAAGTAGCAATGTTTGATCCAACTGCTATGTTTGAACAAGGTACTACAATTGAAGTTCCATTAGCTGGTGAACTTGGTACTACATTCACATGGGATGTAACTGAAATCACAAATGCTGGTGGTACATTCGACGCTTTGACAGGAGAATTAACATTCCCTACATTAACTGCAACTACAACTTACTCTGGTACTGTTACCATCACTATTGGTACAGAATCTCAAGTAGTTAATGTTTCAGTGGAAGTATTTGTTTTGACAGATGCTGAAAAATTAGCAGCTGATAAAGCAGAATTAGACATCGCTTTGACTGCTATCGAATTTGATACAGTTACACTTCCTGATACATTGACATATGGTTCAGTAGTAACTTGGGCTTTAGATAGCGGAACAGCTACTCTAAATGGAAACGATTTAACATTCGATTATGTTGGAGCTGATCAAACAGTTGTAGTTACTGCTACATTAACTTATACAAAAGCTGATACTACTACAATCACTGATACAAAATCATTTACTATTACTGTTACTGCTGCAGAAGTCATTACTGACTTAAGTTTATTGACAAGTATTGCTGATGGCGAAGTAGTGATTTTACAAGGTGTTGTTGCCGGATTTGTTTCTTCTGGATTCTTCTTAGAAGATGCTTCTGGAAACGGTATCTATCTTTATAAAGGTGAAGGTTACAACGACGGCACTGTCGTCGTTGGTGACCAAGTCATCTATGAAGGAACATTGGGTACATATTATGGTGTAAGACAATTGGCAACAGGCGCAGCTTTATTGCATCTAATTGATCAAGGTAATACTCCAGTTGTTACTCCTTATACAGAAAATGCTTTAGCATTAGCAACAAATGCAGATACAAACTTCCTGATTTCGAATGCAGCATTTGAAATTTCAAATATCGTTTCAGGATCTTATATTGAGTTTACTGCAGTTTCTGATGATACATTGACTACTACATTATTCAGATATTATTACACATCTGCAAACCCTTGGTTAGCTGATGTATATTCAGTAGGAGATACAGTTGATCTTCAATTTGTATTGATTACTTATTATTCTTCTGGATATTGGAAAATTGATGTTGTAACAACAGAAATGACAGATGCACAAGCTCAAGAAGCTGATGCAGCTCAATTACCATCAACTTTGACTATGTCAGAAGATGAAGTTTTACCAACACCTTTATATGGTTCTACATTCACTGTTGTTGGAGTTACTGGTGATGCAGCAACTTACATTGATTACACTACTACTCCTGGAACATTGATTTTAACAAGTCAACCTTCAGGTGCAGATGCAACTGGTACTGTAACAGTTCAAGTTTCCATTGGAACTGAATTAGATATCACAGTTGATATCGCTGTAACTGTTAGCCAAGCTATGACTTTGTTATATTCAACAGGATTTGAAACCGCTGAAGGATTTACAGCTTCTACATCTTACTCAAGTGGTTTTACAGCTAATAATTGGATTGGTGTTTCTGGAGTTGTCACTGCAACTAATGGAACAACAGAAGACTTACATTTGCAAATGAGAGATTATGCAGATAGTATTATCCCTTATGCACAATGGTCTGATGGAAGTACCGTTATAACTGTTGTAGTATTCAATGCTTTCACTAATACAGCAGGTACACAATTGACTGTTCAATTCTCATTAGATGGTACTACATGGAGTACTGGTACTGTAGTAGATTTAGCAACAACAGATGGAACATTCACTGTTAATTCTGATTTAGCTAATTCAATCTATGTTCGTTTCTCTGAAACAACAGCTACAGAAAGTTCTCAAAGAGTCAGTCTTGACGACGTCAAAATTTACTAATTAAAATTTTTTACTCGAAGATTTGATAAAAATTACAAAAGGCGCAACAATTTGTTGTGCCTTTTTTCTTTGTTTTTTCATTTTGGATAATATTTGAGTAAATATCTGTTGAAAGATTTTGGATTATGTTATAATGTAACGTTATTGGAAAGGTGATGACGTATGAAGGATAAAATACTATCATTTATAAAAGAATATAATAATATAATAATAGGGAGACATAAGAATCCTGATTTGGATGCATATGGATCTCAGTTTGGAATGTACTACGCTTTGAAGGAATATTTTCCAGATAAGAATATCTATGTGATAGGAGATACGAATCCGTTAAATCTGTTTCAACCATTTGATGAAGTAGAGGAAGATACAAGAAAAGAAAGTTTACTTCTCATTTTGGACACAGTCGCTAAACAGATGCTTGATCCAGAAATCTATCGCACCTATGGAAAATTGATATTAATTGATCACCATCGCAATGAGGTTGATATTGAATGCGATCTAGCTTATCAATATACAGAAGCTTCCTCAACCGCAGAGATCGTAGCGGATTTATTGATAGAGTGGAATATTCCAATTACCTATGAGTCAGCGAGGGCTTTATACTTTGGTATTATCGGTGACACCGGTCGTTTCATGTATAGCAATACAACAGAAAAAACATTGCTGATTGCGTCCAAATTACTTTCCAAAGGATTAAACATTCAAGAATTACACAATGAAATTTATTTGGAACCAAGAAAAAATAAAGAAATTAAGAACGCCTTTTTCCAGAAGGTTCAATATACCGCTAAAAATCTCGCCTATGCAAAAAACGACTTGAATTTCCTAAGTGATTATGGATTATCTACCTCTTATGTGAGTAGAGGGTTGGTAAATCAAATGTCTGGGATGGTCGAAGTACCTATTTGGGTAAACTTCACAGAGGAACAAGAGACGAGAAATATCATTTGTGAGATCAGATCAAGGAATATCCCTGTCTTGGATGTCGCAAAAAAATATGGCGGTGGCGGACATTTAAACGCTTGTGGTTGTACGCTAACTGATTGGAATCAGGCCGATAATGTTATCCAGGATTTGGATAATTTGTTACAGGAGGAATAAAATGGAACATATTTTACAAAAAATCAAGGAATACAAAAAAATTGTCATTCACAAACACGTCAGACCAGATGGAGATTGTTATGGTGCTGGGTTTGGATTAAAAGAAATTATCAAGGAATCATTCCCTGAAAAAGAAGTGTATGTGGTTGGTGAAACGGCGGATTATGTTAGTTTTATCGGGACACCAGATGTCATCGAGGATGAATTTTTTCAAGGAGCGCTATCTCTCGTTATTGATACGGCCAGTGCATCAAGAGTTGCCGATCAAAGATTTAAATTAGCTGAATACGTCATAAAGATTGACCATCATATCCCAGTTGAAGATTTTGGTGATTATCAATATGTAGATACCACACGCGCCGCGACGGCACAATTGGTTTTAGAGTTCTATCTTAAATTCCAAGATCAGTTAAAGTTCAATATGAATGCAGCGAAAGCTTTGTATACAGGTATCGTTACTGATACTGGAAGATTTAAATATCGTTCGGTTACAGCGGATACTTTCAAAGCTGTAGCATTCTTAGTGGAATATGGTTTGGATTTCACGGAAATTCTAGGAAAACTAGATATTAAATCTGAAAAACTTATGAAGTTACAAGGATATGTTCTTCAAAACTTTGAAAAGACTCCAAATGGTGTTGCATACATTAAGATGAAACCAGAAATTATTGAACAGTTTGATGTATCTTTGGAAGAAGCAACATCACTTGTAAATGAATTATCAACGTTAGAAGATTGTCCAGTATGGATGTTATTCGCAGAATATGAGAATAATTTTGTTAGAGGGCGACTTCGTAGTCGAAAACCTGCGATAGATTTATTAGCAAACAAATATAATGGCGGTGGACATAAACTAGCATGCGGAGCCAATCTTGGGGATTGGGATACCGTTGAAAAATTACTAGTGGATGCCGACGAATTGGTACGCGAATTCAAAAGCAGTATGAAATAGTTTTTACACTTGTTTTTTTACTTTGATTTGATATAATAATAGCGGTTTTCTATATCCATATCGATCAAGGAGATAAAAATGCCACATCTGTTTTTGGAAATTGAATGGGAAATAACGATATTTTCCATCCTTGGAGGACTAGGCGTCTTCTTATACGGAATCAATCTGATGAGCGATTCTCTCAAAAAAATTGCGGGGTCCAAATTAAAATTGATTTTGGAAAAAACGACCAATACACCATTAAAAGGTATATTCGTCGGTATTTTCATTACAGCGATTATTCAATCATCATCCGCAACGAGTGCTTTGGTCGTTGGTTTGGTTCGTGCCGGATTAATGACGTTACCGCAAGCGGTTGGAGTAATCTTTGGGGCTAATATTGGTACAACATTTACGTCTGTCCTTATATCTTTAAGTATCGGAGATTATAAATACCCGATTATGTTCGTTGGAGCCGTCATGATTTTCTTTATTCAAAATAAGAAAGTCAAGAATTACGGTAGAACTTTGATGGGATTTGGGATGTTATTCTTTGGATTGGAAACCATGGGAGATGCTTTAAAAGAATTTTCCACATTGCCAGGGTATGTGAACTTACTATCTGCAGTATCCAATCATCCGATTCTTGGTGTTTTGACAGGTGCCGCAACTACGGCAGTTATTCAATCATCTTCCGCTACCATCGGTATCCTACAAACATTGTATAATAATGGCGGAGTTCCGCTTGTCGGTGCGATTGCCATTGTATTAGGTGATAATATAGGTACAACCGTTACTTCTGTAATGGCATCGATTGGAGGATCCTCTCAAGCAAAACGCGCTGCTATGATTCACGTTATGTTTAATACAATCGGTACGGTTGTGTTCTTCATTTTAATCAAACCTTATAGCATGTTAATCGAATGGTTTGCTCAAGTGGTTGGAATCACCGATTGGGAAACAAGTCGATTTACGATATCACTTGCTCACGTTGGATTCAATTTGATTAACGTATTTATCCTATACTTCTTTATACGCCAGATGGTTTGGCTTGTCAGCAAAATCATTCCAAGTAAGGGAGAGATTCTCGCCAATGAGATCGCTTTGGAAGAAACTTTGGTTAAAGAATCACCGGATTTAGCATTAGAGAATGTGAAAAATGCAATTGGCAATATGGGTAATGTTGCAAGAGGCATGTACGAATTTGTTTACAACTATGCATTCACAAAAGATGCAAAAGAATTAGAAATGGTCAATCAATGTGAAGAATTACTCGATGATATGGATGATAAGATTCATAACTATCTCGTTAAAATCGGTGCTCAAGATTTGGTGGATCGTCAGATCCAACAAGTCGCAAAGGATATCGATACTATCACTGACGTGGAACGTATTGGTGACCACTTAAATAACTTATCTGAATTCTTCGAAATGCGTCATGAGAAGAAACTCGGATTCCATGACAAAGCAAGAGAAGAATTAGAAGAATTATTTGAAATTTTAAGACGAACATTAGATCAAGCCATCAATGCCTATATTAATATGGATAGAGACTTAGCACTCGAAGTTAACGCAAGAGAAGATAAGTTAGATCGCATGGTTAAGAAATTCCGTAAGAATCATATTAACCGCATCAACGATAAGACTTGTGAAGAATTCGAAGCCGGATTCTATGTTGATATTCTATCAAATATGGAACGCATTGGAGATCACTGCAATAACATGGCAATTAACGTTTTAACCGATGATTTTACACATGATGACCAGTACTATTGATGATATAAAAATGTTTTAAAAAAATATGCTTGTATTATTTATCACTTTAATATATAATATGTAAAGCAAAAATATAGACAGTCAATACATGGCAAATCACGTACATTTTTACAGAATGGATGGTAATAATGACAAATAGAAAAAACATGTCAATAATGGAACTTGCTTATCAAATTCTTCTAGAAGAAGAAAGAGCGATGTCTTTTATTGAACTTTATGACAAGATTTGTAAAGAAAAAGAAATCAGCGAAGAAGATAAAGCTGAGAATATTTCGCAAATCTACTCTGATTTCATTACATCTGCCAAATTCATTTATGTCGGTGACGATGAATGGGATATCAAAGGAAGACAAGCAATCGATTTGTGGGACAAAGACGGTGCTTACTATGACGAATACCCTGACTATGAAGAAGAATTGACTCTGTACGACGACGAAAAAGAACCGGACGAATACTCTATCGAAGAAGATCTTGAAGAAGAAGACGAAGAAGACGATAGCGCATACGAAGACGACTTTGATGAAGACGATATCGAAGATGATGAGTCAGATTACGATGACTTTGAAGACGAAGAAGACGATTACATCGAAGATGAAGAAGATTTGATCTACGATGAAGACGAAGAAGACGACTTTGAAGATGAAGAGGAAGAAGACGAAGAGGTCGAAGAAGAAGGATTTGACGAACTCGAAGAAGAGGGCGAAGAATTCGATGATGAAGAGTACAACGAGTACATGGACGATTACGAGGAAATGTACGACGATTAATCTCTTTTATGATTGAAAATCATAATGATATTTGATATAATCTTAAAGAGCTCACTAAAAAAGGGTTCTCCAATTCGGGAGAATCCTTTTCTTTTTTTGGAGGAAGATGAAATGAAGCAAACAAAATATATCTTTGTGACCGGTGGGGTTGTTTCCAGCCTTGGGAAGGGGATTGCGGCCGCATCCCTAGGAAGACTGTTAAAAAACAAGGGATTAAAAGTCTTTATGGTCAAGTTTGACCCTTATTTAAATGTGGATCCAGGAACAATGTCTCCTTATCAACACGGAGAAGTTTTTGTGACTGACGATGGTGGTGAAACAGATTTAGACTTGGGTCACTATGAACGCTTTATCGATGAAAATCTTTCCAGAGATTCTTCTGTCACAGCTGGTAAAGTCTACCAAACCGTTATTGAAAAAGAGCGTAGAGGAGATTATTTAGGCGCTACGATACAAGTTATTCCACACGTAACGAATGAGATCAAGTCTCGATTAACCCAATTATCTGAGGAAACTGGGTGCGATGTCTTGATTACCGAAGTTGGAGGAACCGTTGGCGATATCGAATCGCTCCCTTTTTTAGAGGCAATTCGACAGATGAGAAGAGATCTTGGTCCAACCAATACGATGTATATTCATAATACATTGATCCCTTATCTAGAAACAACGGGAGAAATGAAGACAAAACCGACTCAACATAGCGTGAAAGAACTGCGATCATTGGGTATTATTCCTGATGTAATTATATTAAGAACGGTGAAGTCTATCAACAATGCCATCCGTGAAAAAGTTGCACTATTTTGTGATGTTCAAAAAGAAGCAGTAATTGAATGTAAAGACGTTGATGTTTTATATGAAGTAATGCTCAATTTGAAAAAAGAACATCTAGACGATCTAGTTGTGAACCATTTAGGCTTGCCTCAACAAGAAAGTGATATTACTGTATTCCGTGATTTGATCCAACGAATCAAATCAATCAAATCTAGTGTAAGAATTGCATTGGTTGGAAAATATGTTAGTCTTCACGATGCCTATTTATCGGTTAGTGAAGCTTTGAAACACGCCGGATATCATCATTCTGTTGATATCGAAATTGATTGGATCAATTCTGGAACACTAACCGAAGAGAATGTTCATGAAGTATTAAAGGATCACGATGGAATTTTAGTTCCAGGAGGCTTTGGCCATCGCGGAATCGAAGGGAAAATTGTCGCGATTCAATATGCTAGAGAAAACAAAATACCGTTTTTTGGTCTTTGTCTAGGAATGCAACTATCCGTTATTGAATTTGCAAGACATCAATGCGGATTAAAAAAAGCTAATTCTACCGAATTTGAACCGAATACAATTTTCAATGTTATTGATTATTTAAAAGACCAATATGATGGAATCGATATGGGCGGTACAATGCGGTTAGGTCTCTATAATTGTGATTTGTTGGAAGGATCCGTCGCAAAAGCCGCTTATGGTAGTGATAGAATCCAAGAACGTCATCGCCATCGATACGAGTTTAACAATAAATTTAAAGCCATTTTTGAAGAAAACGGGATGATATTCTCGGGCATCAATCCAGAACAAAATCTTTGTGAAATCATCGAACTAAAAGATCATCCATTTTTCTTAGCGACGCAATTTCATCCAGAGTTTTTAAGTAGACCGGATAAACCGCATCCATTATTTTCAAAATTCATTGAATCCGCAATTAAAAACAAGTAACGTGCACTCTTGCATGTTATTTTTTTTATTTAGGTATTGTGTAACGCACAGTACTGTGTTATAATACAAAACAGGAGGGGATAATATGAATTCACAATTCAAACGAGGAATTATCGAACTTTGCGTATTGAAGGAATTAATCCCAGAGGATACCTATGGCTATATGATTATCAATAGTTTATCGGAGCATCTCAACGTCAACGAAAACACAATTTATCCGATTTTAAGACGGTTGACGAAAGATGGGTATTTTACAACATACTTAATGGAATCGAGTTCGGGAGCGCCAAGAAAGTACTACAGAATCACAAAAAAAGGATTTGATTACTATCTGAAATTACGTGATGAGTGGGACCAATTTATCGGCGGGGTATATGTTATATTAAATAAGGGAGGAAAAACAAATGAAGAAGTACTTGCAAGATTTAGAGACAGAACTGAGAAAGAATAATCTCAGAGAAGAAGAGATTCAGGACATTCTCGATGATCACAGGGAAATGATCGAGACCGCTATCGCTGAAGGATTGACAGATGAAGATTTAGAAAGTAAATTTGGTAATCCTAAAGATGTGGCAGAAGAATTGTCCCAGTTCTCCGAAAAGAAGAATGAAGGAAGGGAAAAGAAAACCAAAATGAAAACAAAAGAATTTACAGGAATTGAAAAAGGATATCAGGTGACAATTAATGTTGTAAACGATGATATCGAAGTCGTTCATGCGAACGATGACAAAATCACGATCGAGTATACAGGGAAACGAGATCTTGAGGACTACAAAATCGAGTATCAAAACAATGAATTTCTTTTAGAAGAACCAAAGGGTGGGTTATTCAAAAGAAGCATGTTTTCACACGATAACGGTGGAAAATTTGTAATTACTTTGCCAGAAGGTTTAGAAGTTGGAACATTCAAATTAAAGGAAATCAATGGAGATATCGATTTGTCGAACATTACCTGCGAATCGTTCCATTACGGAACCACTAACGGAGATTCAAAACTTGTGGGAATCCACACGAAAGATGTGAACATTAGTTCTATCAACGGAGATATGCAACTAGAAGATTTTCACGCAACAACCGTTCAACTGTCCCAGATTAGCGGTGATATGAAAATATTCAAATCAACGATTGAAGAAGAATTCAATGCTCATACCGTAAGCGGTGATATTTCTTTACAAGAAGTATCCAGTGGAGATTTTCGTCTTAAAACAGTATCGGGAGATATCAAAGGAGACGAATTCTATCCAAAAAGTGTTTCTTTGAATTCGGTATCCGGCGATATTAAAATCAAAAACTCCGATGCTGACCGCCCAATTGTAATCAATCATAAAAAATCAATATCCGGAGATATTGAGATCAAAGTCAAATAATAGCGAAAACATCCCGAAACATAGTATAATATACCTGAGGTGATAAATGTGGAATTAGCAAAACAATTCAGAAATATGATCAACAAAATGAGAGCATATGAGTATGTTTTCAGCGTATTAGGATGGGATTCCAATACGGAAGCGCCAAGAGAATCTCATCAGTTAAGAGCGGAAGTAATGGGCGTTTTATCAAAAGAGCTCTTTGCGATGCAGACGTCGAAAGAATATCAAGACGTTGTAAATCAGCTGATTGATCAAGTGGATTCTTTAGATGATTTATTAGCAAGAGAAGTCAAGAAAGCAAAGAAGAACTTGGATAAAGTTGTTAATGTACCAGAGTCTGAATATGTAGAGTATATGAAGCTTGTACAACTTTCTCAATTGGTATGGGAAGATGCGAAAGAAAACAATGATTATGATTCCTTCAAAGGAAACCTAGAACAACTCATTGAATTCAATAAAAAGTTTGCTTTGTATTACGCACCAGACAAGGATCCATATGATACGTTACTTGATGAATATGAAGACGGAATGACGACAAAAGAATACGATGCCTTCTTTGGACAATTAAAAGAAGAACTCGTTCCGTTCGTACGTGAAGTGCTACAGAAAACCAATAACCAATATGATCACTTTATCAACGACACTTTCAACGCCAAGAAACAAGAGGAATACTGCGACTATTTGATCGACGTAATCAAATTCGACCGAAATCGTGGTTTGATGAAGAAATCCGTTCATCCATTTACTTGGAACACATCTCCTCAAGATGTTCGTTTTACAACCAGATATTTAGAAAACTATGTTTTTTCCAGTATTTTTGCGGCGATCCATGAACTAGGTCATGCAACATATGAACAACAGATTTCAACAGAATTCGATGGTACTTTATTGAGTGGAGGAACTTCCATGGGTATTCATGAATCTCAGTCGAGATTCTACGAAAACACCATTGGTAGAAGCTTGGAATTTTGGCAAGCTCATCTTGGAAAATTCAAAGAAATCTTCCCGCACCAAACTCAAAAAATTGAACCAGAAGACATGTTTAAAGCAGTCAATAAGGTAGAAGCTTCTTTGATTCGTGTGGAAGCAGATGAATTGACTTATCCAATGCACATAATGTTGCGATATGAAATTGAACGTTTGTTGATGTCTGGAACAGTTAGCGTTGATGAACTACCTAAATTGTGGGATAACAAGATGGAAGAATACTTGGGTATTCGTCCAGCCAATAATTCCGAAGGCGTACTTCAAGATGTCCATTGGAGTGGAGGAATGTTTGGATACTTCCCTACCTATGCATTAGGATCTGCATATTCTGCACAAATCTATTATGCAATGCAAAAAGATTTGGATTTATCTCAACTGATTTTGAATAATCAACTAGAAGAAGTCAACGCTTGGTTGAAAGAAAAAATCCATAAATATGGTTCTAGTAAAACTCCAAAAGAGATTTTATTAGAAGTCACCGGCGAAGAATTCAATCCAAAATATTACATTCAATATTTAAAGGACAAATATACTAAACTGTATTTGTAATGCATTGACGAGTGGCTCTTGTCGAGCCACTTTTTTTATCTTTCAAAAAGAACATTTTTATGATAAAATTTAAGTAATAGAATAATAAGGAGGCAAAGAATGTTATTAGAGAAGAAACTGATCGAAGAGTTGCTAGACGCAGGGTTATCCCGCGGTGCAGACTTCGCCGAAGTTTTTGTTGAAGAAACCGATTCAACAATGCTTCAGTCTCTTTCCGGTAAATTGGAAAAAGCTAATAGCAGTAAATTGTTTGGTGTTGGTATCAGACTTGCGAAGAAATTTCAAACTGTTTATGGATATACAAATAGTCAAAACCCAGAAGATTTATTAAAATTAGCGGACGATTTGTCCAAATCATTTAGCGATGATCAATTAACAAAAAGAGTTCCATTGATGGAGTTAGAAGTAGGTCCAAGACACAACGCAGAGATCAAACCTCAAGATGTTCCATTAACTGACAAAGTAGCTTTAATGAAAAAAGCATATAAAGCTGCAGCAGATTATGATGAAGTCATTCAACAGGTTATCATCTATTTGTTAGACAATACTCAAAATGTATTGATTGCTAACTCAGAAGGTCGTTTTGTGACAGAAACAAGATACCGTGTTCGTATCGGAATCAATTCCGTAGCAGCAAAAGACGGTGTGATGCAAACCGGCGGTGTTGGACCTGGTTCAGGGAAAGGATTTGAGTATCTTTTCAACGAAATCGATGTGGAAGAATATGGGAAAGAAGCATCTAGAATTGCAATTACCATGTTAAACGCAGAAGAATGTCCAAGTGGAGTTATGCCAGTTGTTATCCACAATGGATTCGGAGGAGTCATTTTCCACGAAGCTTGCGGGCATCCTCTTGAAGCAACGTCTGTTGCGAAGAATGCATCTGTATTCTGCAATAAGATGGGCACTAAAGTTGCATCTGATATCGTTACGGCTATTGATGACGGTACCATTGAAAATAGATGGGGATCTGCAAATTACGATGATGAGGGGTATCCTCAACAACGTCGTGTGTTGATTGAAAATGGCGTTTTGAAATCCTATATGATCGACAAATTGAATGGAAGAAGAATGAATGCTGAAGCAACAGGATCTTCCAGAAGACAAAACTATAAATTCGCTCCAACATCAAGAATGAGTAATACTTATATTGATAATGGAGAATCAACATTTGATGAGATCATCCAAGATACAAAATATGGTTTATTTGCAGCAAAACTAGGTGGTGGATCTGTAAATCCTGGTAACGGTGACTTCAACTTCGCCGTTATGGAAGGATATATGATTCGTGATGGAAAAATCGCAGAACCAGTTCGAGGAGCTTCGCTAGTAGGTAATGGTGCTAATATTCTGTATAAAATAGATATGATCGCTAACAACCTTGAAAGCGCAAGAGGTATGTGTGGATCCGTATCCGGTTCCATTCCTGCCGATGTCGGCCAACCAACTTTGAGAGTAACAGAAATCACTGTTGGTGGAAAGAGAGGTGCTTAAGATGTTGAATATCGATAAATTATTCCAAGTAGCAAAAGAAAAAGGAATTCAAGACATTCAAGTCTACCTATCTACTTCAACGAATCTAAGCGTTGAAATCTTCGAAGGTGAAGTCGATAAATACGAAATCGCCGATAATACAAGTTTGACAGTCAAAGGTGTCTTCAACAATAAAATGGGAGTTTATAGTACTGAAGTAATCAGCGACGAACTCATCGATGAAATTGTTGATACCGTGATAGCAAGCGCTAAAGTCATTGATTCTGACGATGATGCAATCATTTATGAAGGTGATGATCAATACGAAGAAGTCGAAGGGCTTTATAATGATGATTTAACTCAACTTGACGTAGCGAAGAAGATTGAAACATTGAAAAAAATGGATCAAAAATTCCACAACTTCGATAAAAGAGTTAAGAACGTTGAAACTAGTTACACGGAAACCATCAACTCAATCCTTTTACAAAATTCCAAAGGCTTGAAGTTAGAAAACAAAGCGAATGCTAGTTATATCGTTGGTCAAGTTATCGTAGCCGATGAGAATGATCAGAGAACCGGATTTGACGTTAAGATTACCAACGATTTCAACGATTATAATATCGATGAATTGGTGGAAGAAATCACTAACGATGCATTAAACTCTTTAGGAGCTCAACCAGTTCCATCCAAGAATTATGAAATTTTATTCTCTGGATTAAGTTTAGCGACGTTGTTCTCTGCATTCCAAAATGTATTTTCCGCACAAGCAGTTCAAAAAGGAATTTCTTTGTTGAAAGGAAAACTGGGAGAAGTAGTTGGATCTGAACTGATTAATGTAGTTGATGATCCTTTCATGAAAAAGAGTGCAAGTAGCCGTTCCTTCGATGATGAAGGTGTGGCGACTAAGCACAAATATTTGATTAAAAACGGTGTTTTGAACACCTATCTACATAATCTTGTTACCGCTAAGAAAGATGGCGTTAAATCGACTGGTAATGGTTTTGGTGGAGGAATTCGCGCCGTTAACATGATGATTGAACCAGGACTTACTCCATTTGATGAAATGCTAGCATCCGTAAAGGATGGTATTTATATCACAAATGTTCAAGGAGCACATGCTGGAGCCAACCCTGTCAGTGGAGATTTCTCCTTGCAAGCTGCAGGATACTATGTTGTGGATGGAAAGATTGTATCGCCTGTTGCTTTGATTACGGTAGCCGGTAACTTCTTAGAGATGTTAAAAGATGTTATTCTTGTTGGAAATGAATCCAAAATGACCTATTATGGAATTACCTGTCCAGCAGTAAAAGTGAAATCGATGATTGTTTCTGGAAAATAAATATTGCATTCCATTAGAAAAGCTCAAGAATTCTTGAGCTTTTTTCTTTGTATATGAGATTTTTTGAAATGAATTATGTTATGATGGATTCAAACTGAGGTGTGAATATGAATGAAAACAAGACGTTGATCAACATTTCCAAGAAGTCTTTCTTGAGTGTGCTGATTATTCTAGCTTCTCTTTTAGTTGTGGTATTTCTCCTTACCTATCTGATTCCGCAAGGAGCTTATCAAAGAGATTTGGATGGAAATATCATATCCGGTACTTTTCAATATACAGATAATATCAATTTACCGATTTATAAGTTATTGATTGCTCCATTTGCCGTATTTGTAGGAGAAGACGGAATTACAGTTATTATGATTTGTCTTTTCTTGTTAGTGCTTGGAGGGTTTTTCCAAGTGATGGAAAAAGCAAATGGAATCAAAGTTATTATTTCGAAAATGATTGAGAAGTTTCAGAATCAAAAATATAAGCTAATTCGGATTATTGTCCTTATCTTCATGGTGTTTGGGGCTTTCTTTGGAGTGTTTGAAGAATCCGTTGCACTGTTACCGATTATTATTTTGTTATCATTATCTTTAGGATTCGATACCTTGCTTGCACTGGGCATGACTCTTTTAGCAGCCGGGTTTGGTTTTGCCACTGCGATTACCAATCCTTTTTCGGTTGGAGTGGCTTCTGAGATTGCAGGAACAAATATATTAGCCGGTGGATTATATCGAATTGGTATTTTTGTGATTATGTACTTCATCGTTTCGGAGTTTTTAGTCCGATATGCTAAGAAAATTGAAATAGATCCAAAACGTTCATTAACCTATGAGAATGATTTGGAAAAGTCGAGAGAATTCCATTTGGGTTCCGAGATTGCGGTTGAGAACGAAAATCGTATCTTTAAAGTCTTTACTACTATTTTTGTGATTTTGATAGCTGTGATTGTCATATCATCTCTATTGCAACTGATATTCGAGATTTCAATTCCTACGATTCCTCTAATGGCAGTCACGTTTTTGATTGGAGGATTTGTATCTGGGTGGATGGTTCAAAAAGATTTGTCTATCGTTGGGTCAGCTTTTCTAAAGGGAATGTTAAGTGTCTTACCAGCAATCGTATTGATTATGTTGGCCACTTCGGTCAAGTGGATTATTACCGAAGGGGAAATCATGGATTCCATTCTCTATTTCCTAGAAACCTTTTTTACAAACAAACCCGCTGTTTTGACTATCTTAGGAATTTATTTTATTATTCTGTTTCTAGAATTCTTTATCGGTTCTGCATCCGCCAAAGCATTCTTGATTATGCCGATATTGATTCCTTTGGTGGGTTTACTCGGTATTACCAAAGAATTGACTATTTTAGCCTTCATTTTCGGTGATGGATTCACAAATGTTATCTTCCCTACGAATGGAGTGTTATTAATCGCACTTAGCATCGCCAATGTAGGATATGACAAGTGGTTTAAATGGACGTATAAACTGCAATTATTGACATTGACTTTAGCGATGATTTTTCTCGTTATTGGTCTATATATCGGTTATTGAGAAGGAGTGATATTCCTTTACATTTCGCGCTGATAAATGTATAATGATATAGGAAATAAATATTTTAGGAGGATATACTTATGGCATTAGTTAATGCAAAAGGAATGCTAGACAAAGCGTTTCAAAATGGATACGCAGTCGGGCAATTCAATATCAACAACTTGGAATGGACAAAAGCAATACTTTTAACAGCACAAGAATTGAATTCACCAGTTATCTTAGGTGTTTCTGAAGGTGCAGCAAAATACATGACCGGATTCAAAGTCGTAGCCGATATGGTTAAGGCAATGATCGATTCACTTGGAATTACTGTTCCAGTGGCGTTACATTTAGATCACGGAACCTATGAAGGATCTTACAAAGCTATCGCAGCTGGATTCTCATCCATCATGTTTGATGGATCTCATTATCCAATTGAAGAAAACATCGAAAAGACCAAAGAATTAGTTGGTAAAGTGAAAGAACTTGGACTATCTTTGGAAGCCGAAGTTGGAGCGATTGGTGGAGAGGAAGATGGAGTTATCGGCGGTGGAGAAGTAGCTGATCCGAAAGAATGCAAGATGATTGCTGATCTTGGAGTTGACTTCTTAGCAGCTGGAATCGGTAATATTCACGGAAAATATCCTGAAAACTGGGCCGGTTTAAACTTCGAAGTACTTTCTGCAGTCAACGATATTACAGGAGATACTCCACTCGTATTACATGGTGGAACAGGTATTCCTGAAGATATGATTAAAAAAGCAATATCCATGGGTGTATCCAAAATTAACGTTAATACAGAATGCCAATTAGTATTCGCTGAAGCAACTAGAAAATATATTGAAGACGGTAAGGATTTAATTGGTAAAGGATTTGATCCAAGAAAATTATTAGCACCTGGTACAGATGCAATCAAACAAGCAGTCAGAGAAAAAATGACATTGTTCGGCTCTGTCAATCAAGCCTAAACACAAAAAAACCACATATTGAATGTGGTTTTCTTTTGCAAATAATGTATAATAAGATAAGAGGTTTATTATGAAAAGAATCATTCGAGAATACAATCAATGGTTGAAAGATAACCAACATTTCATTCTGCACCTAAGAGGGCATGACTCTTCTTTGTATACAAGGGTTTCTCCTATTTATGAAGTGTTGAACCATTTCAAAGAAGAATATGAAGACGGAATCCTGGAATCCGATGAAGATGTAATGAAGATTTTTCAAGTTGGATTGGAGTATCTTCACTCTCAAGTGGAGACATGCAGAATCTATTTGGAAAACACATTTCATCAAGATTTTCATCATTTCTTGGAATATGAGCAAATCATAGGATATCTATTATATATAGAGGATCTCCGTTATGAATTGGAAGAAAATGAAGTATCTTATGACAAACACACAATGGATCAACTAATTGATTTTTTAGAAGATCTAATGGCGGACAAAGCGGAAATACCCGAAAATATCAATCTGTATGTAGATAGTGAAATTCATAAGATAGCCGATTTTTCCAAATGGAATTTTCAAAGCATCATTGATATTTTCGTACAAATTGCAGAAACCGTTGGAATTGAATTATATATTGAGAGCGACTATGTCGTGGGAAAGGATATTTAAGATGAACAAGAAACAATATATCACCTTTATGGCGGTCTATTTGACCCTTTCAGTTGCACTAATCGTTTTGAATGCGATTTATCACTTTAACGAAAGTTGGATTATTATCTTAATCGTTATTTCTGTTGGATATTTCTATATCCGTTATAAAATCACAGGTCCATTACAGATGTTTGCGACACGCTTTAACATGATGGTCGATTATGATATCGATGTAGAAGGCGCGTTGAAGATGGTGGAAGAAAACTCTGAGAACGCTCCAACTCAAGCGATCAAATCGATGTTTATGATTTACCTGGGAATGGCATACTATTATAATGCTCGTTACAGAGAATCGATCAATACCTTTAATCAAATCAACCTGTCGAAAGTCAATCATTTGTATCATGTACTGATTTTTGCTTTCACCGCATACTCTGCATATGAAGAAGGAGACGACGAAGCTTTTGATATTGCATTGGATCGTTTGAATCAAGTGAAGAATCGTATCAATCGTCGTTATTTTAGTTTCGCCACAGGATATATCGAAATATTGACAGCGATGAAAAACCTTAAAGAGAATCCGGAAGGATATCGCGAGGTCGTAGAACGTAATTTCTCAAGAGATGACGGATATATTTCTACAAAACTTGTATACAATTATCGCATGGCATTCTATTATCGTACAGTTGGCGATACAGAAGAAATGGATAAATGCTTTGCCAGATGTATTGCGAACGGAAAAGGACATCATACTGCGATTCAATCGAAAAAATATTTCCAAGGAACCTGCAATGTAGATGACTTTGTATTCCCAGAACCAGGAACAGAAGTCGAGGAAGCAGAGATTGTCGAGGAACCAAAACAAATCGGTGAAATCGAAGAAGTGGAACGAGTAGAAGTTACTGAAACAATTGGAGAACCGACGGACGAAAGCTTCGACAAGGAATAAAAGATAAAAAAACACCGATTGCCTATTGCAAACGGTGTTATTTTTTTATTTTCTTGTTTTCATCTGTGGGAAGAGCAATACGTCACGAATGGATTTGGAATCTGTTAATAACATAACAAGTCGATCAATACCAATTCCAATACCACCAGTTGGAGGCATTCCGTATTCCAACGCTTCTACGAAATCCATATCCAAGTCTGTCGCTTCTTCATTGCCAAGTTCTTTTTCTTTTAATTGGTTTTCAAATCGTTCCAATTGATCGATTGGATCATTCAACTCGGTATATGCATTTGCATATTCGTGTTTGTTAATGAATAACTCAAATCGTTGAGTAAAGCGAGGGTCCTTTGGATCTTTTTTTGTTAATGGACTAATTTCGATTGGGTGACCAAAGACGAATGTTGGTTGGATCAATTTATCTTCACAATACGCTTCGAAGAAAAGATTGATAATATGGCCAACACCGTATAGATGCGGTTCAACGTGTAATCCGTGTTCTTTCGCTAATTTTTTTGCCTCTTCAAAATCATTGATTTGGAAGAAATCGATACCGGTTTGCTCTTTAATCAAATCCACCATGTGGACTTTACGCCAACCTTTGGTCAAATCAATTTCGATTTCATCATAGGTGATTTTCGTTGTACCATGAAGTTGCATTGCGAGATAGGAGATTAAGTCTTCTGATAAATCCATCATCCCTTGCAAGTCAGAATATGCTAGATAAAGTTCGATGGTTGTGAATTCTGGATTGTGTAAGCGATCCAAACCTTCATTTCGGAATAAACGACCGATTTCATATACACAATCAAACCCGCCGACAATTAAGCGTTTTAAGTGTAATTCTGTTGCGATTCTCAAGTAGAAAGGCATATCCAAAGTGTTGTGATGAGTGATAAACGGTCTAGCGTTCGCTCCACCTAAATCTGGTTGTAATACTGGAGTTTCCACTTCTAAATATCCCAAATCATCCAAATAACGTCTCATCAAAGAAAGGATTTTAGACCGTTTAATAAATGTTTCTTTGGACTCTTCATTGGTAATCAAATCCACATATCTTCGGCGATAACGTTCTTCAATATCCGTTAACCCATGGTATTTTTCAGGTAATGGACGAAGCGCCTTAACGAGGTGTTGGAACACTTCAACACGGAGGGATAATTCTCCCATATTGGTGATCATCGCTGTTCCGTGAATACCAATGATATCGCCAAGATCGCTTTTTTTAAAGACTTCATAACTATCTTCGCCTATGACATCCATACGGATATACAATTGAACTTGACCGTGTTGGTCTTGAATGTGAACGAATCCCGCTTTTCCTTTCACCCGTTTTGACATGATTCTTCCGGCAATCTTAACGATTTCCTTGTTTTCCATATCATGCAATTCTTCTTTGGTAAAAGATTCAAAAGCCTTTTTGAAAGTTTCGGTGTTATGAGTGCGATCAAAGCGTTGTCCAAAAGGATCGATTCCCAGTTCGCGTAATTGATCTGCTTTTTCACGTCTAACGATTTCTTGTTCTGTTAATTTTAATTCCATAATTTCCCTCTATTCTGTTTCTACATATCCAACTGCGAGTTTTAATAGTTCGAGATTCTCATACATGACACTGATGTAATCTTTTCCGGCTTCTGCATCTTCATCGGTTAATGATTGAAGAATATTGAACTCTAGTTTGATTGGATTCATATCCAATGATACCAATTCATCAAAAACGGCATTGGATAATGGTGAAGAAGTGTATTTTTCATAAACAATGTAATGAATGTCATCTTCGACCGCATGGGCGACGATTTCTTCTTTTTGTTGACTAGTGAATTGTTCGGTTTCTTCATGATATCCCGGTGAAATAGAGATGTATTCGAAACCATAATCATCTCTTAAGTATCCATAGATATTTGTGGATGTCATTGTCAAAGTAGTAGCATTTGAGAGGACTTCGTCGAAAGCATCACTCAATGCTTGTAATTCGGTTACCAAGTTATTATAGTTTGTTTCCATGACACCGGATGGATCGTCGAATTTCGCTGCAATCTTATCATAAACCATAGCGCTTACTTGTTGGACTTTTAACGGTGAGATCCAAAAATGTGGATCATATCCTAAAGTAGCTTCCTCTTCGGTATCTTCCTCTCCGTCTTCATGGGAGTGGATAATGCCTTCTATAAATTGGATATAATTGGTTTGATCTTCGATTTTAACTAATTCAACTTCTCGGTTGGTGAACAAACTTTCGATCTGGTAGTCGATGTATTGATCATAGTTTGCACCTACATAAATTAGGTAGGTTGCATTTGTCATCGCAATGATTTCTTTTGGAGACCAGTCTACTGAGTTTTCATGTGATGTGACACCAGGGACAAT
>QKCT01000049.1 GCA_003245625.1 Bacillota bacterium
GGAAAAACTATCTTCAATTAGCTGGTCTTTCCTCGGTCAGTATTTCATCTTCTAATGTTGGAATCATGGGCTACTTACTCGATGATGCAATTTACGGATATCTCTATAATACGAGTTATAGTTATTGGAACCGAACTCCTGAAGAGCAAAGTGATGTTACAGTAACAATACCAATGAATAACGGAACGTACAATTTAGTCGTCTACGATACATTTACTGGAGAAGTGCTTCAAACAGAAACAATTACGATTTCGAATCAACAGTTTATTCTTAGTGGATTGCTTATCGAATTAGATATGGCATTCACCTTAAAAATAATAAATGATTAATTTAACAAAGGAGAATTTTATGAAGAAAATTATTATCGCATGTACACTTTTTATATCCTCGTTTGTGTTGATTGCTTGTGGGGGTACAACAACAGCTTCAACAACGACAACCACATCTTCATCCACAACCACAACGGAAAATGTTGAACCTACTTTTTGGGATCAAGACGGAAATGGCATTGAAGATTGGCAAGAAGAAGAAATCACACTTACCTATTCTACTTGGCAACATACCTCTGCCGATATTGTTACCATTGAAAGTTTAATGGCCAATGCTTTTATGGATAAGTATCCAAACATTACCATTGAATTTCAAATGATGGGAGCTTCTTCTGAAGAATGGGATTCAAACTTCATCGCTGCAGTTGAATCGGATACATTACCTGATGTATTCTTAGTCAATCGTCTAGCTAGTTTCCTTCCTTACAATATCTTAGCTGATATCACCGAATTTTATGATAATGACTCAGATACTCAATACATCTTTGATTCCGTAGAAAATTTAGGAATCTATGATGAAGTAAGATACGCTGTTCCTACATTTATCTATCCAACGATGTGGATTATGAATCTAGATATTCTTGAAGCAGCGGGTGTTCAAATCCCTGATTATGATTGGACCTATAATCAAATGGTTAACATTGCGAAAGCAACAACCAATGAAAATACACATATTATCGGAATTTATGGAACAGACTTCTATAATCGTGAATTACCAAAAGTTTTAAAACTTCAAGCAGCAACTACTGAAGTAGAACTAGCTGCCGCAAAACTTTGGCAATCATACTCATTTGATGGAACACAATTTAACTTTAATGATCCAGCATTCCAATCTGCAATGACTTCTATGGTTGATGCCATTAATGAAGGTTATGTTGTACCTACTCTTGGACCAGATACTCTAGAAGAATGGTATTTAGATGCGTCATTTGATCCTACTTATAATGGTAAAGTTGCGATGTGGAGAGATGCTTCATGGAGTGCTAAAAACTACTTTGATCAAATGCTATTTAACTGGGATATTTATCCAGGACCAAATGGTGTTACAGGTGGAAACACTGATATCGCTGGTATTTCATCAACTTGCGAACATAAAGCAGCTGCTTATCAATTCTTAAAATGGATGTCTTATGGTGAAGATGGACTTCTTACAAGATATCAATTATTTGAAGATTATTCAGACCAAGTTTATATTAGTGCGAATAACTATGGCTATCCTATCGTTGACTACGGCATCAACGGATTAGGTGAAAACTTAGTATGGGAATCCATCCCTTATGGAAAAACAGCGCCTGGTTTCGTATCACCAGAATTTATTGAATCATTAAAGAATGGTGCTTACTGGGTAAACAAAGAAGTTGTTGGATGGGATGAAGTTGCATCCGTCGCTTATGGATACCTTTACGATACAATGACTGGACAAACGACTTACGCAGCTGTGAAAGATACTTTACAAACAGAAGCGATGATCGCAATGCAACAAGCAAGACAAACATTAGATGCATTAATCGAAGATTTTAAATAGATCATTTTTTCCTAACCTATGGGCCGTAGGTTCGCCTACGGCCCCCAATAAGGAGTATTTATGAAAAAAGTAACTGGAGTACTACTCTTGATCGTTCTATTTACCTTAATTGGGATGACAAGAATAGCAACTGTTCATGCTTATTATATCGATGAGCAAACAACAGAAGATAACAGCACCGATGAATTTGATATTAGCGATTTTAGGGATGGAACCTATTATCGTACTGTTTCAGCATGGATTGAGACTTACGATATCATTTCTTCACCTTTACAAGCTGTTTCTGTTTCCAGCCAAATGAATGATAACCTCGAGCTTTATTATGAGGATGATTATCAAGGTGAAACTGGAAAACAAGTTTTACTCGATACCGATAATTCATTTTCATTTAAGGTTAATGTAAGTCAAACTGGACTCTATCAACTCGGCATGAACTATATCATGGCTGATGTATTTTATACCGTTCCATCGATTGAAATATTAATTAATGGAAAATCGTTATTTAATGAAATGTCTGACTTAGAACTTGATGTCACTTGGGAAAGCATTCCGCTCGAAGAAAGTCTTCGATACAATCGATATGGAAATGAACTTCTTCCTGATTCGGTATCCAAAATTTCTTGGACCAGTTATTTTTTTGATGATTACAATAATGCACTCAATGAACCTTATCTTTTCCTTTTGGAACAAGGAGAAAACATCATT
>QKCT01000050.1 GCA_003245625.1 Bacillota bacterium
ACCTTCAGCATATTTATTCGTAAGCACACTTCCATCCACTTCTAAAACTGCGTTGGATACAAAGTTTTCGGAAGCAATTAACTCGATATGCGACTGTTGACGTTCCATTTCTCTTTCTAAAATTCGGAATAATTCATTGTCTGTGCGTTTAATTTCCATATTAATCTCGTTCTCCTTATGATTCTTGTTTGAAATATTGATTGTATAACTGGAGGAATGTATCCATATCAAGAGCTTCTGCTCTTGTTAAAGGATTGATTCCTAATTGCTCCAATATTTCCGACAATTCCGATTTCGTAAATCTATTATAACCGCTCGATAGGTTGTTAATCAAAGTTTTTCTTCGCTGAGCGAAGCATTTATGAACAAAATCATAAAATCCTTTGTTGTTTTTGTGAATCGTCTCTGGTTTGATGATTAATTGGATTACCGCTGAATCCACATTAGGTTGCGGATGAAATACTTTCTTCGGAACTTTAAACAGATATTTCGCTTCTGTTTGATGTTGGATTATCACGGATAACGCATTATAGTCTTTTGTATCCGGTTTCGAAGTAATTCGTTTTGCAACTTCCAACTGCATCATCATGATCATGGAGTGAATTCCCTTCACACCCTCCAAAAATCTCATTATGATGGGGGTTGTGATATGATATGGTAAATTACTTATAACCACTATTTTTTCGCAACCACCTAATGTTGCCACAATATCCTGATTAATATCCGCTTTTAATATATCCTTGTTTTGCAAGGTGTAATTATTTGTCTTATCTAAAAAACCCTCTAAATAAGGGATTAGATCTTCATCTATTTCATAAATCAGTACCGATTTGGCTTGAGACACGATATGTTTTGTCAACGCGCCTAAACCAGGTCCGATTTCGATCACACCTGTATTTTGGTCAATATTTGCGCTATCTACAATTTTGTGAATAATGTTCTCGTCAAGAAGAAAGTTTTGAGAATACTTTTTCTTGATGATGAAATCATCCTGATTGACGATAGATTTTCTTTTCGCGTTATCAAGATTTTCTGCCAATGATATCATCGATCCTTTCTAATGGTATTCTCAACATATTTAAGGTTTTACATAAAGCTTTTGCATTCATTGGAGGGAAATTTAGTTCTTTACATAGTTGATCGCGATTTTGTTTCGCTAAACCAGAATTCGCTAATCCCCTATTCATTAAATCGACTGTAGAAATTGTCACTTCGTTGTTGGAAATCTGGTGAATCATCGATAAACTCTTTTGAATGCTTTCTTTTGAGGCATGTTCTATTCCGACTTTTTTTCCATTTGAACTAATGGCTTCGCTTTTTGGCATAAAAGCAATGTGATAATTGCCACCTGTTTCTAAAATCTTATTCGTGATTTGTTTTCCAGGATAATCTGGATCTAGAAACAAGATGACATCATACTGTTTACTCGTCTCTTCAATCAAATGCAGGGTTTCTTTTGAAATACTGCTTCCATTGGTCACGATACAGCGAATCCCTGGAAAAATACTATGTAGTTTTTGTTCATCGTGCTTTCCTTCCACGACGATTATTTGCTCTCTATTCATCTTGATGATGGAAATAACGACGTTTGATTTTTTTAGGAATAATAATTTCTATCGCCTTTTGGCAAACTTCGATATATTGGTTTCCAGTTCCGCCAGATTCCCCATCAATATTCCATCTTGTTTTTGTATTCGTCTTAATCTCTAATTTGCTTGATTTGAATCTTCGAATCAAGGATGTTGACCAGAAAGGAAGAATCATTGATACTGCATAAATAATTGAATTAAACGGTGGAAAACTTTTATATAACACAACATCAACCAAGCCATCATCTAAAGTTGGTTTATAGATCATGTTGATTCCGGCAACTCGTTTGGAGTTGATGATCAACATCAAAGAGTATCTTCCTCTTTCATCACCGTTATCGTGCCGAATTTTCATCTTCATTTTTGGGATAGTAAAGATTTCTTCAGCCCCTTTAATCAAGTAGGCAAGATAACCAATTCGCTTCTTCAGTTCTGAATCTGTAACATAACTAATATCAATAAAAGCTCCATTTCCTGAAACATAACAGAAATAGCGATCGTTGGTTCTAACCACATCCATTTTGGCGGTTGGATTTTCCAAAATATTTGTCAAAGCTTTCTCTACATTCTTCGTTAAACCTAAACTCATACCGATATCGCAACAAGTACCAGCGGGTATATAACCGATAACAGGTCTTTTTTCATATTGCATCATTCCATTGACGCATTCATTGAAGGTTCCATCTCCACCGACAATGACAAGCAATTCGTAACCTTCTTCGCATGCTTTCGAAGCAAATTCTGTTGCATGACCGGGATATTTTGTTCGACATACCAAAACTTCGTCATACTTTTCCTTTAAAGTCTGTATGACGAAATCTAGTTTATCTTCAAATTTTTGATTCCCACTTTTTGGGTTATATATTAATATTGTTTTTTTCAAAAAATCACCTAACTCATTATAGCACAAGAAAACATAAAATTAAACAATCGGATACCTAATTATAATATAGAAAAAATAAATATACACGTGTCTTGAATGAAAAATTTGATATAATGTTATTGGTGATAAAATTGCGAAAAATAGATACAGTATTATTCGATCTCGATGGAACCTTGGTGAACTCCAATGAACTAATCATTAAATGTTTTGAGGAAACCATGATGAAATATATGCCAAATCGCTCTTTTACGAGATCTGAGCTAATCGATATGATTGGCCCTCCACTTAAAGAAACCTTTTCCATTGCGTCAGAGGACGCTTCTATAATTCAAGAAATGATCGATTATTATCGTTATCTCTATGTTCGATATGAATTTGACTATATCCATTTATATCCAAATACAATAGAAATGCTACAAGAACTAAAAAACAGAGGATATAATCTCGGAATTGTCACAACAAAATTCAAAGTTTCTGCAATGCCATCCATAACACATTATGGATTAGACCAATGGATAACTTCTTATTGTTTTTTAGATGATATTAAAGAACATAAACCTCACCCAGAACCAATCTTTTTTGCCTTAAAACAGTTTTCAAGTTATCGTGAGGTTGTGATGGTAGGCGATAATACATCCGATCTCTTAGCGGGGCGAAACGCTTCCACTCTCACTTGTGGTGTTGAATGGTCAATTAAAAGGAAATTAATCAAAGCGCTAAATCCTGATTTTTGGATTCACGACTTCATGGAATTGATTCAAGTAATTGATAAATATAATGAGGAGGTATCATCATGAATTGTATTTTTTGTCAAATTGTTAGTGGAGAAATTCCATCATACAAAATTTATGAAGATGAAAATGTCATTGCGATTCTAGACATTTCACAAGCAACAAAGGGACATACGTTGATTATTGCAAAAGAGCATTATAAGAATTTGTATGATATCGATGAAGAATTAGCCGGTAATATTTTTCGAGTTGTACCAAAGATCGCAAACGCGCTGAAACGAGCTTTTAATCCAATCGGGCTCAATGTATTGGTCAATACAGAAAAACCGTTACAAACCGTCTTCCACTTCCATATGCATTTGATTCCTAGGTATCACTTAGATGGTGTTGATATTGACTTTATCAACAATCAAGGTAACACCACTAAAGAAGAGTATGAGGAAATCAAAAACAAGATCATCGAAGAACTAAATCAATAATAAAAAGCGATTCTCCAATGGAGTATCGCTTTTCTTTTTTAGAATGTGTCGTTCAAGATATCATCGACAGAAGATTCCTCTTCTGATTCTTCCGCTACATCTTCATCGATATCCGTTTCCATAATGGTTCCAACATCCGGTTCCATCATTGGCTTTTCTTCGGCAATGGAAGCTTCTTCCTCTAACTGAGTTTCATCAGAAGCCTCTATTAAAGCGATTGTTGATACGATATGGTCTTCCATCAGATTGATGATACGAACACCTTGAGTAGCACGCTTCGTAATCGAGATTTGATTAATCGGGGTTCGAATGATAATTCCCTTGTCTGAAACAACAAACAAATCTTCGTTTCCTTCTACGCTGACTAATTTCGCCAGATCACCGTTCTTTTCTGTGACGTTAATGGTCTTGACACCTTTTCCACCACGGTTCTGACAACGATACTCATCCACCTCAGTGCGTTTCCCATAACCAAATTTCGTAATGGCAAGAATCATATTTCTATCTTCCGTTACAGATGTAACACCAACCACGGATTCTGAATCGGATAAATCGATTCCCTTTACTCCCATAGCTGTTCTGCCCATGTTACGGACATCCGTTTCGTGGAAACGAATCGCTTTTCCATTGGAAGCTCCGATAATAATATCTCTGGTTCCGTCGGTTAAGCGTACGGAATGTAGATAATCATCATCTCTTAAGGTGATCGCTTTAATTCCGTTGACTCGAATATTTTGGAAATCAGAGACTTTTGTTCTCTTCACCAAACCATTTGTTGTAGTAAAGAATAAATAGCCGTTTTCGAAATCTTTCAATGTCATTACGGTAGCTAATTCTTCACCTTCTACTAAATTCAACAAGTTCACAATTGGCAATCCTTTTGAGTTTCTACCGAATTTAGGTATTTTATATCCCTTCATTTTGTAAACTCGACCAAGTGTTGTAAAGAACAACAAATAATCATGCGTTTGAGTAGAAATAATGGAATCGATGACATCATCTTCATTCAAATTGATTCCTGTTTTTCCTCTACCGCCTCGGTTTTGTGCTCGGTATACGTCAATATTCATGCGTTTGACGTAACCGTTTGTTGTAACGGCAATAATAACGTCCTCTACAGGGATAAGATCTTCATCTTCAATATCATAATCTCCGTAAATATCGATATCTGTTCTTCTCGCATCGCCATATTTGTTTTTAATTTCGATTGCATCTTCGATGAGAATATTGTTTTGTTTCTCAGAATTTACCAAAGTTTCATTTAAATCATCAATTTGACCGTGAAGTTCTTGGACTTCCGCTTCGATTTTGTCGCGTTCCAATCCGGAAAGACGGCGTAATTGCATACTGAGAATTGCTTTAGCTTGTATATCACTCAATTGGAAAGCATCGATCAATTGTTGTTCTGAATCATCATAGGAATTACGGATAATTCGAATCACTTCTTCAATATTATCCAATGCAATGATGAACCCTTCTAGCAAATGAAGGCGTTGTACTGCTTTATCCAAATCATATTGTGTTTTTCGCAACAATACTTCTACTTGGTGATTGTAGTAATGGCGGATGATATCGATCAAACCCAAGACTTCTGGTTTATCGTTGACAAGCGCAAGCATATTTGCACCAAAGGAAACTTGTAATTGAGAGTTTTTGTAAAGATTATTCAACAACACTTCTGGGTTGATATCTTTTCTTAGTTCCAAAACAACTCTCATACCTTTTAAGCTTGATTCATCTCTTAAATCGGTGATTCCTTCGATTTTTTTATCTTTTGCCAATTCCGCTATACGTTCGATTAAAGTTGTTTTATTGACTTGATAAGGAATTTCCTTAATGATGATTTGTTTCTTACCGTTCGCCATTTCTTTGATATCAGTCTTGGCTTTAACACGAATAATTCCACGTCCGGTTTCATAAGCGGACATAATTCCACTTTGACCTAAGATAACTCCTCCGGTTGGAAAATCTGGGCCTTTGATGTATTCCATCATTTCGCCTAATTCGATATCTTTGTTTTTGATGTAGGCAACATAACCATCAATAACTTCACTTAAGTTATGAGGTGGAATGTTTGTTGCCATACCAACTGCGATTCCGGTAGTACCATTGACTAGTAAATTCGGTATTCTTGCTGGCAAGACCTTTGGTTCTTGTTCCGAGCCATCATAGTTATCCCCGAAATCAACGGTGTTTTTCTTAAGATCGCGCAAGATTTCCAGCGTGATTTTTTCCATTTTTGCTTCCGTATAACGCATCGCAGCAGCCGGGTCTCCATCGATAGATCCAAAGTTTCCGTGACCATTGATTAATGGATAACGGTAACTAAAATCTTGTGCCATACGTACCATAGTGTCATAGATAGCGGCATCCCCGTGAGGATGATATTTACCCATAACATCTCCGACGATACGAGCTGATTTCTTGTATTGTTTGTCTGGATAAAGTCCTAATTCATCCATACCATATAGAATTCGACGATGAACCGGTTTTAGTCCATCTCTTACATCTGGTAATGCTCTTGCGACTATGACGCTCATCGCATACGAAAGGAAGGAATTCTTCATTTCGCTGGCGATGTTAATTTCTGTTACTCTGCTTGAGTTATCATTCATCTCATCAAAGTTATCATTGATATAATTTTCAGCCATGATATTCCTCCTATACGTCCAAGTTCTTTACATATTCAGCGTTTTCTTGAATGAATTCGCGACGGCTTAAAACATCGTCTCCCATTAACATAGAGAAGATTCTATCTGCTTCCATAGCATCTTCTAACGCGACTTGTAATAATGTTCTAGTTTCCGGATCCATTGTGGTTTCCCATAATTGTTCTGGATTCATTTCACCAAGTCCTTTGTATCGTTGAATGACAGGTTTGGTATTGAATTCTGCTAGAAGAGGTTCTAATTCATTTTCTTCATATGCATAACGAATCGTTTTTCCGGATTGCACCTTAAACAATGGCGGTTGTGCAATAAAGATATACCCTTTTTCAATCAAAGGACGTAAATAACGGAAGAAAAATGTTAATAATAGTGTGCGGATGTGAGCTCCGTCGACATCGGCATCGGTCATAATGATAATCTTATGATAACGAAGGTTATCTAAACTAAATTCTTCATCAATTCCAGTACCAAACGCTTGAATCATAGATAAGATTTCTTTGTTTTGTAACGCTTTGTCTAATCTGGTTTTCTCCACATTTAAAACTTTTCCACGCAACGGTAAGATTGCTTGGTATTCTGAATCTCTACCTTGTTTTGCGGAACCGCCGGCGGAATCACCCTCGACGATGTATATTTCTGATTTCGTCGCATCTTTAGTACGACAATCAGCTAATTTTGATGCAAAGCCCAAAGCATCAAGAGGAGATTTTCTTCTCGTTGCTTCACGCGCTTTCTTCGCTGCAATTCTAGCGCGTTGTGCCATCAATGCTTTTTCGATGATGATTTTTGCAGAACTTGGATTTTCCAATAAATAGCGTTCCAATCCCTCTTTCATAATCTGAGAAACCGCTGTTCTAGCATCAGAGGACCCAAGTTTTGATTTTGTTTGACCTTCAAATTGAGGATCTGGATGTTTGATGGAAACAATCGCAACCAATCCTTCTCTCGTGTCTTCCCCTGCTAAAGCGTCATCCTTTTTGAATATTCCGGATGTTTTTCCATAGGTATTTAATACCAAAGTCAATGTACGTTTGAATCCCTCTTCGTGCGTACCTCCCTCTGGATTGTTGATGTTATTTGTAAATGGATAAATACTTTGTGCATATCCACTGTTGTATTGCATTGCGATTTCAACAATAATATCGTCTACTTGTCCTTCGAAATACGCAACGGTTTGATGTAATACATCTTTTCCTTCATTTAAAAATTCAACGTATTCTTTTACTCCGCCTTCATAACAGTAATTCTTAGCAATGATTTTATCTTCTTCGCGAAGATCGGAGATTGAAAATTTGATTCCCTTGTTTAAGAAGGCTAATTGTTGAATTCTTGTTCTTAGGATTTCCATTTCAAAATGTTGTGACTCTTTAAAAATTTCAGGGTCCGGTAAAAATGTAACGATAGTACCCGATTTATCAGTATCACCAATTACTTCTAGTTCTTTTTTTAGGAATCCGTGATCGAATTCGATTACATATTGTTTCCCATCTTTATGAATTTCTACCGTCATATAAGTACTTAAGGCATTTACAACGGATGCTCCAACACCGTGCAATCCTCCCGATACTTTATAGGAGTTATGGTCAAATTTACCACCGGCATGTAACGTAGTATACACCGTCTCAACAGAAGGTCTTCCTGATTTTGGATGGATATCCACAGGAATTCCACGACCGTTATCGGTAACGCGAATAATGTCACCCGGTAGGATTTCTACTTTGATATCATCGCAAAATCCCGCCAACGCTTCATCTACTGCGTTGTCGACGATTTCCCAAACCAAATGGTGGAGTCCCCTGGAACTGGTCGTACCAATGTACATACCCGGTCTTTTTTTTACCGCTTCCAATCCTTCCAAAATTTGGATATTACTTGCATCATATTTGTTATCCATTGTATTGTTCCTCCCGAATGCTGTTATTAAATACTCTGAATACTTTGGCTTGATTCAAAATCGAAGGTTCGATTTGGTCCAAAGTTGTTGTTGTTATAATTGTTTGTGCATCTAATTTACTAAGATATTTAATTAACCGGTTTTGACGTTTTTCATCTAACTCGCTGAAGACGTCATCCAGTAAAAACACTGGTCGTTCTTTGCGAATGTTATAGATGGTTTCAGCAATTGCTAATATCAATGCTAAAACCATAATACGTTGCTCTCCTTGAGAGGCGTTATCTCTAGCGGGTTTTTGATTAATCATAAAATCATAGTCATCTCTATGTGGACCAACATTTGTGGTTCTCATTAAAAGATCTGATTTATATTTCGATTTCATAATCGCTTCAATGTTTTCTTCAATCGAAGGGCGATATTGAAATTCAAAAAGTTCTGTTTTATCGGAAATGAATTGATACATCGTTTTCAAAGACATATTAATTCGATCGACGAATTTTTTTCGAAATGAAACAATTTTTTTTGCGGATGCAGCAAGTTGTTCTGTAATTACATCCAGCAATAATATATCTGGTTTTGGCGATTCAGCTAATTGCTTTAACAACTCGTTTCGTTGTTTCAGTAATCCTTTGTAACTGCCGAGTTCATTGAGATAATGTCGATCCATTTGTCCATAAATTAGATCAATGTAATATCTTCGATCTCTCGGAGAACCTTTGATGATCATTAGGTCTTCTGGTAAAAAAGCCAACACGTTAATACTTCCAATATAATCGCTCAATTTTTTAATTTCGACATTATTGATCATTGCTCGTTTACCCGATTCGGATAAGATCAATTTCAATTCAAATGACCGTAACGTATCTTGGGCTTTTGCCTGAACCCTAGCGAAAGGGTGAGAATAGCGAATTAAGTTGATTTCGCTAGTTTTGTAGGACTTAGCGAAAGCCAAGAAGTAAATTGATTCTAATAAATTTGTCTTACCGCTCCCATTGTTTCCTACAAAAAAATTGACACCCTTGTTGAATATAACTTCTTGTTTGTGATAATTACGGAAGTTATAGAGAATGATACTATCTAGTTTCATTCGATTGCACTAGATAATCTTCTTCTTCGATTTTGACTCTGTCACCAGGGTAAATTTTTCTACCCCTTCGATTGTCTTTTTCGTCATTGATTAATATGTCATTCATCGCAAGATACATTTTCGCCTCTCCGCCCGATTGAACAATACTAATCAATTTCAACAATTGTCCCAATGTGATATATTCTGTTTTAATGGAAACTTTGGCCATAGATTCACCTATATTATATATACTATAT
>QKCT01000002.1 GCA_003245625.1 Bacillota bacterium
GATATGGAAGCATACTATTTCTCGGTTTCCGGTGAAATCATCAAGAAACTTGACCAATACGGTACGTCGGGAATCATGGAGATTATCAGCGCAGATACCGAAAAGAGACGCCAATTGCCACGAGTTTACAATGAAAACAAGGTAGATGGAATTATTGTCCTTGGACAATTATCCAGTCAATACCTTGAAGTACTGGAAACGATGACGATTCCATTGATTTATTTTGACTTTTATTTACAACACTCTCATATCGACAGTATCGTCGCCGACAACTTCTTTTCTGGTTATACCTTAACTGATATGTTGATTGAAAAAGGACATAAGAAAATCGCTTATGTTGGTTCGATTACCGCAACATCATCAATTCAAGACCGATATTTGGGATATTACAAAGCTTTAATTGAAAACAATATTCCGCTTCGCATGGATTACATTATCGAAGATCGTGATGAAAACGGAAAGTTTATCGAATTGGAAATTCCGGAGGATTTACCAACCGCGTTTGTCTGTAATTGCGATCGCGTAGCGTTCACTTTGATTCAAAAATTGAAATGTTTAAACATTAATATACCAAATGATTGTTCTGTTGTTGGATTTGATAACTCTTTGTTTTCCAATATCAGCGAACCTAGAATTACAACAGTGGATAATAATATCGAAAAGATGGTTGCGACAGCTGTCAAAGTCATTTCGAAAAAAATTAACAATCCACAAAGAACATATGATCGTATCTTAGTTCCGGGAACTATCATCGAACGAGATTCGATCGCCTCTATCGAATAGGAGAACACATGAAGAAGTTATTGGTTTTGATTTCCTTGGCACTACTTGCGTTTGGTCTAGGAGCTTGTACAAACACGAACACAACAACGAATACGACGATCGACACACGCGAGATTAGTCTCCAAGAAACAACGGTTGAAATGCCTGTTGGAAGCGAATTTTATATTGATTATTCGCTGAATTTCGACCTGTTGGAATCGGAATCCATCGCTTTTCTAAGTTCCAATTCTGATGTAGCCGAAGTCAATCAATTGGGGAAAGTCATAGCGAAAGGATATGGAGAATGCATGATTACCTTATCCTTTGATACATTGGATCCTGTTACTCTTGCGATTAGCGTATCCAGTACCTATGAAATCAACCTTCCCAATAAAACACTGTATCAACTAGGAGAATCTATCTCTGTCTATGGTGCTAAACTCTCTATTTATGATGAATCTCATAGTTTGGTGGAAGAAGTCACCTTAACTAGTGATATGCTCGAACCCTTTGAACCGACAACTACCGGTTCTCAGATGGTAACCTTCCAGTATATGGGTCTTACTTATGGGTTTGAAGTCTATATCCTAAATGAGAAACAAGAAGCGTCGTTGTTTGATGATTGTTTCTATTTGAATGAAACCTTGAGTTTGGGTGAGAAAGTAGAACTTGCGCTTACGAAAAGCAATACCGAAGAATTCTTACAGATGGTAAATAACGTCTACGATTATGAGGAAATCAATATCTATGCTCTGATCGAAGCTCCATCCGGTGAAACCAAAATTGTCAGTGCCTTCTGGTACCAAGACTATGAGGAAAAACTAACGAATATCACCGTTAATTCCAACTTAAAATTGGAAGGGAAAGTCAATGATACCACTTGGGATTACGATGTATTCTTACAATATTCCGATAGCGGGAATCCTCATTACCGTTTCCGTTTCTTACCGGAAGAAGCTGGGGAATATCACTTGACTATCGTGGTAGAAGTGGACGGAGTTCGTATTCAAACACTCGAGAAGTCATTGACTATTTCCGAAGCAGTTGATGATGATTTCAAAGGATTCATTCAAGTCAATACTACCAACAATCGCACGTTTGTCTTTGATAACGGGGAAACCTATATGGCAGTCGGACAGAATGTTGCTTGGTATACTTCGGTAGAACGAAAGTATTACGATTATAAATCTTGGTTTCCAAAGATGAGCGAAGCAGGTATGAATTACGCCAGAGTTTGGATGGCAGCTTGGGGGTACTCCTTGTTTTGGGATGATATCTACAACTATGACGAACGTCAAACCAATCTCTATTCTTTGGATCAAACCATTCATTTAGCAGACGAAAACAATATTTACATTCAACTCTGTTTATTGCATCACGGGATGTTTTCTTCCGAAGTCAATCCAATGTGGCCAGGCTCGGAAGAAACTTGGTATACAACAAGATATGGAACCAACCCATATGCCTCATTGATTTCTAATTCTGGTTTATTCTTTGCCTCAACCGATGCCAAAGATGTCTTCCAGAATCAATTGAAATACATTGTAGCTCGCTATGGCTATAGCGATAACATCATGAGTTGGGAATTGTTCAATGAAGTCGATTGGATTGAAACATATACCTCTACAGCTGGGAATTTGTGGCATGATGAAATGGCACAATACATCGACTCGATCGATCCAAATCAACACATGATTACGACTTCTTTAAATAATCAAACCTTCTTATCCAATAATTACAAAGTTTTTGATTTAGACAGTATCGACTATGTCAATGTACATCACTATGGTATTTACAATCATGTTGATTTCCTTCCTACCAAACAAAACAATGTGTTTGAAATCTTTGATAAGCCAGTGATTTATGATGAGGTAGGATATCAAGGTTGGGGTGGACAGGATCAAATCGATGCGGATCCTAATAATGTGACTTTGCATCAAGCACTCTGGGGCGGAGCCCTTGGGGGAGGCGCTGGAACTGCCATGAATTGGTGGTGGGAGTCCTGGATCGAAACCTATGATGTGTACTCTGAATACAGCGGGATTGCAACATATGCTTCGTACATGGATTTAACAGGGACATCCTTCCAAGTTGTTGCGTCCAGCGATGCAGATTACAATGTACTGACAACCAATTCCTTATCGATGGGATACATTGGGTATCTCGTGGATAATCGTGTCTATTTATATATCTACGATAAATCCTATAATTTAGACAACCAAGATGTGAGTCTAAAGACCAATCAAACCATCACCGTTCCAAATCTTGCGAATGGGACCTATGAATTAAAGTGTTTTGATACATATGATGGTTCGATTTATTTCACCTCGCAAATCCAAGTCATCAATAATCAGGCGACGATTACTTTACCGAACTATTATGAAGATGTTGCCATCATTTTCCAAATCAGTGAATAAGAATTTTTTCTTTAAAAGGAGAGAACTATGAAATATAACATTATCAGCGAACCACTGGCAAATATGCCATGGGAAGAAAAACCAGCGAATTTCGAATTTCCTGTTTGGCGGTCGGCGCACAATCCGATCGTAAAACGCAATCCAATCCCAGGTATCGCTCGAATCTTTAATAGCGCTGTCGTTCCTTGGGAAAACGGCACTTTCATCGGTGTATTCCGCGCCGAAACGGTTCATACACTTCCTCACTTAAGAGTGGGTAGAAGCAATGACGGTGTGAATTGGACATTTGAAAACAAGCAATTGTCTATGGTAGATGAAGAAGGAAAACCATGGGATCCGTATTATGCATACGACCCTCGTGTTGTCAAAGTAGATGATTGGTATTATGTGATTTGGTGTACCGAAGCACACGGACCAGCAATCGGTTTGGCAAAGACAAAGGATTTTAACACCTTCATTCGTTTAGAAAATCCATTTATTCCTTTCAATCGCAATGGCGTCTTGTTCCCAAAAACATTTGACGGAAAGTTCAAAATCTTATCAAGAGCATCCGATAACGGTCACACACCGTTTGGCGATATCTTCTTATCAGAAAGCCCTGATTTGGTTTATTGGGGAAAACATCGTCATGTCATGGAACGCGGAGGCAGCGGTTGGTGGCAAGGCTTAAAAATCGGGTGCGGTGCGGCACCGATTGAAACCTCGGAAGGTTGGCTAATGCTTTACCACGGTGTTTGCAATACTTGTAATGGCTATGTTTACAGTATGGGCGCGGCTATCTTGGATTTGGAAGAACCATCGATTGTCAAATACCGCTGTAAAAACTATATCTTAACTCCGGAAACCGAATATGAAGAACAAGGGTTTGTTCCAAATGTAGTCTTCCCTTGTGCAACGTTAGTCGATCCAAAAGACGGTCGAATGGCAATTTATTACGGTGCGGCAGATTCTTATGTCGCTCTTGCTTATACGACTGTAGATGAATTGGTCGACTATATCAAGGAACATCACGAATCCGTTGGACGTGATGGCGAGTTAGGAAAGTGATTCGGGTACGAAGATCGCTCTTGCTGATTGGCATGATTGGTGTTCTGTTTGGAACGTTTGCTTGTACAACAACCACAACAGAAGAAGGGAGTACGACGATGACGACCGAGACAACCACAAATACCACCACAACGACAGAAGAAACGACAACCACAGAAACTGTGGTTCCCGTTGTATTCTCTGATGTTGTGATTGCAACGGACAACGTAATCGAAAATGAGTTACTGGAATTCGATTTGGTGGAACCGGAATCAAATCCGGTCATCACTGCGAATTACAATCCTTATGATTACAATGAAATCGACGTAAGTTTTACTTTTACCAAACCTTCAGGCGGGAGCATAACACAATCTGCCTTCTGGTATAAAGACTATGAAGAAGTCACCGTAATTGGGGCGGCTTATGATGAAAACGGATATCTTACCTCTGGTCAAGAATATTTGCAGTGGGGTGATGATTCGAAGAGTCATTATCGCGTTCGCATCAATCCAGATGAAGCAGGACTTTGGTCTTATACGATGACGGTTACCGTCAAAGGGGAAGTAACGCAAACCTTAAGTGATACATTCCAAGTCGCAAGCAGTGAAGAATCCACAAATGGGTATATCGAAGTGGATAAGGCAAACAACACAAATTTTATCTTCTCCGAAAGCAACACCACCTATGTTCCAATGGGAACCAATTTGGCTTGGTGGAGTACGACTTTGGGAGCGCATGATTACTATAATTGGTTTAAAGAATTGAATGAAGTGGATGGGAACTTCGCCCGAATCTGGTTATCGAATTGGTCGTTCTCCTTGCATAAATTCAGTTACGAGGATTTTGATTCCAGACAAAATATCGCAGCTCGTCTCGATTATTTGTTTGAAACCGCAAAAGATAACGGTGTTTATATTATGTTAACACTGATTAATCACGGACAATTCTCTTCCGATACCAATCCGGAATGGGCAGAGAATCCATACAACATCGAAAATGGTGGTATGTTAGAATATCCAATCCAGTTCTTTTATAACAGTGAAGCAAAAACAGCGTATAAAAACGAATTACGGTACTTAATCGCTCGTTATGGTTATAGTGAAAATATCTTTGCCTGGGAATTATTTAATGAAGTTGATTGGATCGATGGATATAACGCGACTATCGTTGCCAAATGGCATGATGAAATGGCATCCTTCATTCATGAATACGATCCATATGATCATTTGGTCACGACTAGTTATAAGTACACCTATGGAACACCTGCATTCGACTATGATTCATTGGACTTCTGTACCTTCCACAGTTATGCATATGCAGATGTTGTCTTTTACCAAAAACTGATTGAGGAAATGATTACCCTTCAAGAACGATATCAAAAACCAGTTTTATTTGGGGAAATCGGAATTGATTGGGAAGCCGGTGATTCTACCTACAGTAGTGACTATACCGGAGTCACGATTCGTCAGGCAGCCTGGGGAGGTATGATGACGAGTGCGGGAAGCGCTAATCACTGGTGGTGGGATTCTTGGATTGATCGCTATGATCTTTGGGATCGACTCGAAGCCGCTTCAGTTTATTCTACTTACTTGGATTTAGCTGGGAAAAGCTTTGTCTATCTCCAAAGTTCCAGCCAAGTTACCATCAGTACTACCGAGGTCGAAGCGATGGGATACTTGTTAGAAGATACGATTTACGGTTATCTTTATAATTATCACTGGAATTACTGGAATAAAGATCCAGATGCCGTCACCGATGTTAGCTTCAGCGTTCCATTTGCAAATGGAACCTACACCCTAACCATCTTTGATACCATCACAGGGGAAATCATCAGTGAAAGTCAAGTCGTTATCAGCGATAACGTCTTTACGATAAACAATCTGACCATTACAACAGATTACGCATTTATATTGAAATAAGAAGAAGGAGAACAAACGAAAATGAAAAAAATTCTAATAATGTTGCTCGTACTATCGGCATCCGTCGCTCTTTATAGTTGTACGGAGAAAACGACAACAGAATCGTCTTTCTCTTCAACAGTAACCACATCCGGAACCAACACAGTGGCATCGACAGGAACCACGGCTACTCCGGAACCAACTTACTGGGATCAGGATGCTAATGGCATCGAGGACTGGACCGAAGAAGAGATTACATTAACTTATTCAACTTGGCAACACACATCAGCGGATATCGTTACGATTGAATCCTTGATGATTAATGCCTTTATGGAAAAGTATCCTAACATCACAGTTGAAATCCAGATGATGGGTGCTTCTTCAGAAGAATGGGATTCCAACTTTATTGCAGCTTCCGAAGCAGGAACATTACCAGATGTATTCTTGGTCAATCGTTTGGCAAGTTTCTTGCCATACAATATCCTTATGGATATCACAGAAATGTATGAAAACGATCCAGATACTGCTTATATCTTTGATTCTGTGTCTGACCTTGGCGTCTATGATGATACTAGATATGCGATTCCAACATTTATCTATCCAATGCTTTGGATTGTCAATTTAGACATTTTGGAAGCAGCTGGTGTAGCCGCTCCTAGTTATGATTGGACATACCAACAAATGGAAGCCATCGCAGCCGCTTGTACCAATGAAAACAACCATATCATCGGACAATACGGAACTGGATTTTATTCTAGACAATTACCGAAAGTTTTAAAAATCGAAGCCGCAACCAATGCGGAAGAATTGGCAACAGCCAATGCATGGCAATCATACTCGTTCGATGGCACTCGTTTCAATTTCAATGATCCAGTCTTCTTATCGGCAATGAATATGATGACAGAAGCACTAAGTTCAGGATTCCTAGTCCAAGAACTCGGCGCTGATACATTGGAAGAATGGTACTTAGATGCAAGTTATGAACCAACTTATAATGGAAAAGTAGCATTATGGCAAGAAGCATCTTGGTCGGTTAAAAACTATTTTGATCAAATGTTATTTAACTGGGATGTATATCCAGGTCCAAATGGAGTTACTGGTGGAAATACTGATATCGCTGGTATCGCATCGACTTGCGAACATCCACAAGCAGCTTATCAATTGCTGAAATGGATGTCTTATTCTGAAGACGGGTTATTAACAAGATATCAATTATTTGAAGATTATAGCGACCAAGTCTTTATCTCCGCGAACAACTACGGTTATCCGATCGTCGATTACGGAATCAACGGACAAGGTGTCAACATGTTATGGGAAACCATTCCTTACGATTTAACTGCTCCTGGATTTACTTCTCCGGAATTTATTGAATCTTTAAAGAATGGGGCTTATTGGATTAATAAAGAAACAGTAGGATGGGATGAAGCTGCCTCGGTCGCTTATCCATACCTGTATCAAACTCAAGTCGGTGAAACCACCTACGCAGCGATTATGGAAACGCTGAATACGGAAGCGAACGCCGCACTCGTCCAAGCTCAAGAAATCTTGGATGCATTGATTGAAGACTTAAATTAATTTGCAGATATTAGGCCGCTTTGTGACGATTTGCAAGGCGGCCCCCATAAAGGGGACAACATGAAAAAACTTAGCATTCTCTTTTTATTGATTACGGGGCTCTTTTTATTCGGTGGATTGAAAATATCCGCTGTTTCTGTGTCGGTTGGCGACGTCACCACAGAAGAAGCGAGTATCGATGATTCTTTTGACTTGAGCGCTTTTCGAAATAACACTTATTATCGCACCTTAAATACTTGGTTACAAACCTATCGGGTCATTTCGAAAGACGAAGAATCATTTGCGATTTCTACTTTTGAGGCGCAAAACCCTGATATAACCTTCCTACAAGATTCGACGTATGACCAAAATACAGTCGCTGTCTTAAGTGAAGATGAAACACTGACCTACAACATTACGGTGGAAGAAACAGGTCTCTATCAACTCGGGATCGATTTCTACTTGCCAGAAACTTTCTATACGATTCCAACCGTTCAAATTTTGGTGAATGGAGAGTCGCAATATAACGAGCTCGATGAATTAGAACTGGAAGTTCTATGGGAGGTCGTTCCATTGGAAGAAAGTGTGCGTTACAACCGCTATGGCAATGAACTATTGCCGGGATCCATATCGATTTCAAAGTGGACGACCTATTATTTTGATGATTACAACGCAACTATCTTAGAACCTTATCAATTCTTACTAGAAGAAGGCAGTAATGAAATCTCAATCACTGCTTTGAATTTGGATCTTTATATAGGGAATGTTTCCATCAAAGGATCTACCTCTAATATCGATTATTCTACCTATACACAAAATCAAGCAGATGATGCCTTGGATACCTCAGGTCAATTGGTTACCATTCAAGGCGAATCTTATGTGTATAAAAATGATTTGGAAGTGAAATCCAGTTATTACAAAGAATCAGCGATGACTCCGTATTCCTATAAAAACACCGTATTGAATCAATTAGATGGTTCCTCCATGTCTCGCGCTGGAACCGCTGCGACATTTACGTTTGAAGTTGCGGTTTCTGGGTATTACAACATTGCTTTTAAAGCCTTAAAATCTAGTAACATGGGCGTTGCGGCTGGGAAAAACATCTATATTGATGGAGAAATTCCATTCACAGAATTAGAAGGGTATCTCTTTGAATCCTCTCGTAAATGGCAAAATGTGACCTTAGGAAATAGTGATGGAGATTATCTGTTCTATTTGGAAGCAGGTACGCATACATTGACGATTGAATCGACAGCGATTCAATATACTGAATACATCGATCAACTCAATAGCATTATGGATAATATCAGTTCGATTTCTTTATTGGTTCAAACCATCACCGGTGGAAATGATACCGATAGTGTTGACTGGGATATTTTAAAATATATTCCAGATCTAGTGGAACGCTTGGAAAGTTATGCGGATACCTTGGAATCGATTTATGATGCCATTGATGAAATGGATCAAGGAACCGATTCAGCAGGAGAAGTTTCGACTCTCAATGTCGCCGCGAAACAATTACGCCGAATCGCCGAAACACCTAATAAGATTGGTTCCAAATTAACGGAATTCTCCGAGGGAAGTGGATCCGCTTATCAATTGATTGGAAATAGTATTTCTTATTTATTAAGTCAACCGTTATCGATCGATTGTATCTATATTTATAATGATGTCGAATTAGCAAAACCAATGGGATCTTTCTTTGTTAAGATTTGGGACGGAAT
>QKCT01000114.1 GCA_003245625.1 Bacillota bacterium
GCAAACGAAGAGATCACACAGTATTATCCAAAACCGGGATGGGTGGAGCAAGACGCAGAAGAAATATGGTATAGCGTTACTTCCACCATCAACGAATCCTTGGTAAAAAACAATATCCATCCAAAACAAATCAAAGCTATTGGGATCACTAATCAACGAGAAACAACGGTGATTTGGGATAAGGAAACCGGAAAGCCGATTTATCATGCAATCGTATGGCAGTCTCGTCAGACCAGTGATATCTGCGATGCGCTTGAAGCGAAAGGGTACAATGATCTTTTTCATGAAAAGACCGGACTTTTGATTGATCCGTATTTTTCAGGAACGAAGATCAAATGGATCTTAGACCATGTAAAAGGTGCAAGAGAAAAAGCGGAAGCTGGACAATTGGCATTTGGAACAATCGATTCTTGGTTGATCTACAAATTAACCGGTTCTGAGCACAAGACCGATGTCTCCAACGCATCTAGAACATTGCTGTATAATATTCATTCTCTCGAATGGGATGACCAATTGCTTCAAATCTTGGATATTCCAAAATCAATTCTACCAGAGGTCTGCGACTCATCCGGCTTTTTCGGGATGACGACCAAGAACAATTTCTTTGGAGAATCCATTCCGATTACAGGAGTTGCCGGGGATCAACAAGCTTCCCTATTCGGTCAACTCTGTTGTGAACAAGGAATGGTGAATAGCACCTATGGAACAGGCTGTTTTGTCTTGATGAATACGGGTAAAAAAGTGGTTCATTCAAAAAATGGAATGTTATCGACGATTGCTTGGAAAATCAATGACGAAGTCATCTATGCTTTAGAGGGTTCCGTGTTTGTCGGAGGATCAACAATTCAATGGTTACGCGATGGTTTAAAAATCATCGAATCCGCAGACGAAACGGAGCATCTTGCAAAAAGTCTTCGCAGCAATGAAGGGGTCTATTTTGTTCCTGCATTTGTAGGACTTGGAACCCCACATTGGGATTCCGATGCAAAAGGTGCGATTTTTGGATTAACCAGAGGAACTGATGAACGAGTCATCGCTAGAGCAGCGTTGGAATCGATTTGTTTTCAAGTACAGGATGTGTTAAGAGCCATGGAAGGTGATTGCGATCACAGCATCCCCCTCCTAAAAACCAACGGCGGGGCAACGAAGAATAATTACTTGATGCAATTTCAAGCCGATATCTTGAATTTAGACGTGATGCGTTCGAAAATCATGGAAACCACTGCACTGGGGGCTGCGTATTTAGCGGGTCTTGCGGTTGGATTCTGGGAAGATAAAGAAGAAATCACATTGCACCGAGAAGACGATTTTCTGTTCCAAGCGAATATGCCAAATGCAAGACGCAATCGTTTGATCAAAGAATGGAACATTGCAGTAGAAGCGACAAAACAATTCAAAATTTAATCATTTTCGGGGCTTTATAGTGAATCATTTTTTGCTTAAATTATCATTCAATAAGAATTATAAAGCCTTATTGACAAGACTTTTTCACCATGCTATAATGTCTCAAACGTGAAGACGATGGCATGATGAAAATATAATGTAGCGCTGAGAGTATAGAGCGAAAGCGAAAGCCGCATGTATGTGCATTTTTGTTTTTGTTCTTTTTTTATTTGCAAAAGAATGATGCAACAACAGAACTCTAGTATATCTGGAAACCTTTTTAGCAGTTTCCGAAGAACCCTTGGTTTTCCTACAAAAGCATTTTTTTGTAGGATACCTATGATCGACGGCTTTTTACATTTTTACATAAAACAAAAATTTGAAAGGAGAAGAAAATGTTAAAGAAATGTTTGAAACCAGTTAACTTGTTAATTGCATTATTACTTGTTATCGTGGTATCTAGTTTTGCCGCTAGTTTAGTCCAAAACTCTTTTTTCTCAGTAGATGTCTCAAGAGTTACGATTGAAACAGGACGTGAAAACGGCGAACTATCCGGTTATTTGTATTTGCCAAATAGTGTCGATGCTGACAATCCTGCACCTGCAGTTGTGGTAACCCATGGTTATCTCAACAATAAGGAAATGCAAGAGATTTCTGCGATCGAGCTTTCAAGAAGAGGATATGTCGTATTGGCAATCGACATGTACGACCATGGAGATTCCACATGGGATACTCCAGCTCAATTTAATTTCTATGTATATTCCCTTTATGATGCAGTTCAATGGTTGTATGACCAGGAATATGTATTAAAGGACGCTGCCGGTAACGGTATGATTGGTGTGAGTGGTCACTCCATGGGAGGATTCTCCTCTGAATGTGCTGCGATTTTAGATGAATTCGATTATTACACTTCAGGAATTCGTAAAATTGCTACCGTATTAGCAGTTGGTGCTGACTATCGTTATACTCCATTTGCTGATCCAACATCTTATTTCCAAACGAGAAGTGTTGGTATGATCGCTGCTCATTATGATCAATTCTTCTTTGATAATCCAAGTGTCTCAGAAACAGTTATTTATAAGGATTTCACAATGGATTCGGTAGGTTTAGAATTTGTTGGCCAAACCAGTAGTGCTGTTGCTGGATACTATTATTTGGTAGATGGTGGACAACGCGTCATCTATACACCAGATGAAACTCATCCGCAAAATACTTGGTCTTTGGAATCAGGAGAATATACCATTGAATTCTTCGAGAATGCATTTTCTTATCAGTTAAATCTAGCTGGACTTGATACTTTAGAAGAATATGGTATTCAAACGGGATCTACATCACAAATTTGGTGGTTAAAAGAAGGCTTTACATTAATTTCATTAGTGGCTTTGATTGCTTTGATCTTCCCAGTATTCTCATTGGTTACTTCTTTACCAGTATTTAAGAAAGTATATCCAAACGAAGTAGCTTTAACACCTGAATACAAACCAAATAAGAGTTTAACAAATGCATACGAAAAAGGCATTTGGTTGGTATTAGGATTCCTATTAACAACATTCTTGATTAAAGCATTTATGGATCGCACAACAAGTGTTCTAAACGTAATTGCGAAATTCTCTTGGGCATTTATTGTATTAGCTGTTCTAGCAATCGCTGTTGCATGGATTTTCGCAATTGTGAAAAAAGCTGATAACGAATCTCCATTGAAGAAATTAGCACTCAAAACGACTTTCTTCGGCGCTGGTTTAATCGTTGTAAGTGCTGCTTACATCTGGTTGTTAAGTAAATCCGGTGAAATTCTCGCTGTAGGGCATTATTGGAGCGCTCCATCTGTGAATACCATCGTCTTCTGGGCTATGGCTTCTGGTGGAATGTTATTGATTCTTACATTGATTTCCGGATTCTATTTCAATTTGAAATCCGATGAAAAGAATCCATTTGGCTTAAAAGCTTCACCAGTACAATTAGGAGTTAGCTTATTAACAGCAGTAGTACTTGTAACAGCAATTCTTCTTGTTGTCGCAGTTATCGGTTGGGTGTTCATTGTTGACTTCCGATTCTATACTTACGCAATTCAAATCTTTAATTCAGTACAATTTGTCGCAGCTTGGCGTTATGTACCATTATTCTTGGTATATTACTTCGCAGCTGGTATCTCTGTATTTATGAATACGAAAAATGTCAAAGGTTGGCTCGGTGATTTATTCGCCGCTGTCTTATTGGCAGGTCCAATCGTATTGATGTTAATCATCCAATACACCACATTGTATTCTACAGGTACTGCATTCTATCCTACATTCGCACTTAGTGCAATCTTAACAGTAGGATTAGTACCAACATTAACATTCGCAGCCATCATCATGAGAAGACTTTCATTGAAGACTGGAAACATCTGGACAGGTGTCTTCTTCTCAACAATCTTCTTTACATTGATCACTTTAGCGAATACTGCAGTTTATCTATTGGCTGTAGCTTAATCATAATTTTCTTATTCGAAAAGTCTTCCTACTTTCTAAGGAGGACTTTTCTTTTTCTTTGTCAAGAATAGACAAATAATTCAGAATCTTATATAATACAATTAGTACATCATAAGGAGGGTCATATGAAGAAAGGGATTATTGGTGCAGTAATTGGTTTCTTAGCATTTTTCGTTGCACTCTTTGTCATATTTATGATGCCAGGAGATGGTGGAATCATCTTTTTTATTCTATTTGGTATCCTCTTTATTTTGGCTTTTCTTTTCATCATATTTGTTGCTATCAAAGCGATTCAACAATCGAAATTGAATTCCCCGTATAGATCCGATAAAAACTACGAAGGAACAAATAACCTAAAACCTTGTGTCGACTGCAATCAACTAATCGATATCGATTTTGAGTATTGTCCAAAATGTGGCGCTTCTCAAAAAAATACGATTATCTGTGAATATTGTGGACACGAAAACCCTGCGTCCAATGCACTTTGTGAAAAGTGCAATGGATTCTTATAATCCAAGATGAAATTGAGTTTAAAACAGCGAATTTACTTGCTGTTTTTTTTATGCTATAATGACAACGGAATCAATAAAGGAACATTGAGGTGAGTTTATGAAGATTTTGGTAATGAATGGAAGCCCGAAGAAAAAAAGCGATACGATGTGTATCACGAATGCATTTCTAGAAGGTTTGAATATTGATAATAATTGCGATATCAAAGTTATCGATGTAATCCAAAAAGATATCAAACCTTGTTTAGGGTGTTTTTCTTGCTGGAGAAACTTAGACGGGAAATGCATCCAAAAAGATGATCAAAACGAGATACTGGATGAAATTCAAAAAGCCGATATTTTGATTTGGAGTTTTCCACTGTATTATTACGGTCTGCCTTCTCATCTTAAGGCAGTTGTCGACCGCACTATTCCATTCGCAAGAATCAATATGCGATATGTGGATGGAAAAGTGGTTCATGAGAATTCAGTAGACTTGTCTCATCAAAGATATATCATTATCTCAGGAGCTGGGTTTCCTCATTTTGAAGACAACTTTACTCCATTAAAACAATGGTGCCATAATGTGTATGGCGATCATTATACTTCCTTATTTCTATCCGAAACTCCATTACTAAATGTGAAGGAACTGAAAGAGATAGTGGATCCTTTATTGGCAAAGATTAGGAAGGCTGGCGTCGAGTATATCAAGACTGGAATGATAAGCGAAAAAGCCAAGGAAGAGATAGAAACCCCTTTGGTTCCAAGAGATATGTATATTAGTATGATTAACCAAATAGGATAATGAAACATATCGAAGGATAAAGATTCATCTAAAAAGCATATAAGTTCAAGGCTAAGGGTGACTTTGATATAATATAGGTGAAACGAATCGAAAAGAAGTGAAAGCATGTCAGTATTATGGTTGAATACAACAGATCCATATTTAAATCTAGCAACGGAAGAAGTAATATTCCGTAACTTTGTCGAAGAAGAAGACTTATTTTTACTATGGATTAGCAAACCTGCCTTTATCGTCGGAAGAAATCAAAATCCTTTTCTGGAAATCGACCCAAAATATCGAAAAGACATTCCCGTCATTCGTCGTATTTCAGGTGGAGGAACGGTTTATTCTGATCTTGGCACATTGAACTATTCCTATATCACGAAAGACTTTAAGTCCAAAGTAAATCAATATCGTTATTTTCTAGAGCCAATAATCGAAACTTTGCATTCATATGGTGTCGATGTAAGATTTGAACCACAATCTCATTTATATATTAAGAATGCGAAAATTTCCGGAAATGCACAAGCATTTCAAAATGACTGCCTTCTTCAACATGGAACCCTGTTATTCGATACGGATCTAACTGTGATTCAAAATGCACTTTTAGATTATCACCCCGACGGACTCGGTCATCACATCGAATCTAATCGTTCATCTGTCGTAAATTTGAAGGAATATTTACCTTCAAGAGTGGATATGGAGTCCTTAAAACAAGCAATTTTTGATACAGTAAGAAAGAGAATGAACATCAGTTCTTCAAAATACGTTATCGGTGAACACGTGCAAATGGAAATCATGCAGTTGGCGAAGGAAAAGTATCGTTCTTGGAATTGGAATTATGGGAAAACACAACCCTTTGAACAAGTTTTAGTGTTGAATCAGCAGGAATATTTGCTTACCATCGACAAAGGAATCATTATTGAAACAAAACCAAAACTTGTACGGATCAATGGTATAAAGTATCAAAGCAAAGAATATTATGAAGCAATAGAAAAGGCACCTTTGTAAGGTGCCTTATTTTTATATATGGATTGGTTTATCGACAATTCCAAGCGCTGCTTCATGGAAAATTTCAGAGACGGTAGGATGTGGATGAACCGCTTTAGCAATTTCCTCTGCAGTTCCTTCTAATTTCATAACCATCAATGCTTCACTGATTAAATCAGATGCATTCTCAGCGACGATATGTACTCCTACAATTTCATTGTATGGAGCCTTCGAAATGATTTTAATAAATCCTTCTTTGTCTCCAGCGGATAATGATTTTCCATTTGCGATCAATGGGAATTTTGATATTTTAATATCGAGACCTTTTTCTTTTGCGATTTTTTCTGTATACCCAATCTGTGAGATTTCTGGGAAAGAATAGATAGCAGAAGGAATCTGATCATAATTGATCGATTCTTTGTGTCCAAGAATATCTTCTATGGCAACAATTCCTTGATGACTTGCGACATGCGCAAGCAACATCTTTCCGTTAACATCGCCAATTGCATAGACATTGGACTGAGATGTTTTCATTTGTTCATCGACTTCGACAAAACCGCGCTTCACTTGTAGTTTCAAAGCTTCAAAACTTTTCGTATTGGCTTTCATACCAACGGATAGTAATACTCTATCCGCTTTGACTTGAACGGATCCGTCATTGGTCGTATAGACAACGCCATCTTTTTGAATTTCGGTCACTGTCGCACCAGTTAAGACTTTTACTTTGTTGCGCTTTAAGATTTTCATCATTAATTCACGAACTTCATCATCGACTGGAAGTAGAATCTCTTTTTCTCGCTCGATAATGGTTACATCGCTTCCAAAACTTTGGAAGATAGTAGCGAATTCCATACCGATGACCCCACCACCGATGATAACTAACTTTTCAGGTACAGCGTCAATATCCAGCATTTCTTTGCTAGTCATCACAAATCCATTTTCATATCCTTCTTGTAAGCCGGGAATAGGTGGGACAATCGCAGAAGCACCGGTCGAAAGAATCAGGTTTTTTGTTTCTAATACTTCATCGTTTACCTTAACTTTGGTTGGAGATAATACTTCTCCATATCCTTCGTAAACATCGACATTATTCTTTTTCAATAACATAGCGACACCACCAGTCAAACGTTTAACTGTAGCATCTTTACGTTTTACAATTGCCGACCAATCGAATCCTATATTCGCTTTATCGACAACTAAACCATAATCCTTCGCATGTAAAAACTGTTGATAGACTTTCGCACTCTTTAATAATGCTTTTGTTGGAATGCATCCCCAATTTAAACAGACTCCACCGATTGCTTCTTTTTCAATGATAGCTGTTTTTAAATTGTTTTGTCCCGCTTTGATTGCGGCGACATATCCACCAGGACCAGATCCTAAGACGATAACATCATATTGTTTCATATTATCACCCTATTCCATGAGAAGAAGCATTGGATCCGCCAAGTATTGCTTAAAGGCAATCATGAATCTTCCTCCATCAGCCCCATCGATGATTCTATGATCAAATGTTAAGGATAATGGCAACACATCAGCTATCACAATTTCATTGTCTTTGACAATCGGTTTTTTAGTAATTTTACCAATTCCTAAGATGGCGACTTCCGGATATTTAATGATAGGAGTTCCGTTCAGTGCATCAAATGCTCCAAAATTTGTAATCGAAATCGTTCCACTATTTAGGTCGGACAATTGGATTTTACGATCTTTGGCAAGCGTTGCCAAACGATCGACTTGATTGGCCAGTTCAAACAAACTGAGTTGATCTGCATTCTTAATGTTTGGGACAATCAAACCGTCTGGAGTATCGACAGCGATACCGACATTGATATTTCCTTTATAGATAATTTCCAACGCTTCATGATCGAAGCTGCTATTGAAAATAGGATATTGTTCGATTGATTTTGTTAGGGCCTTAATAATAAATGCCATATATGTGAGTTTAATTCCGCGCTCTTTCGCTTTTTGTTTGTAGAAATTACGGAAGGAAACCAATTCGGTGATATCCAGTTCATCCATTAAGGTTGTATGAGGAACAACTTGTTTGGAAAGAGTCATCGCTTTTACAACGGCTTTTCTAAGAGACGTTACTGGTTCTCTTCGATCCGCTTTATCCATTTTGATGGAAGGTACTTCCACTTGTGGTTTCGTAGATAAGACAGGAGTAGCGGTCGGTTGCTTGAATTGTTCGACGTCAGTGAGCAGCACTCTTCCGTGTTCTCCACTTCCTGGTACTTGTGAGATATCGATTCCTAAGTCATTGGCTCTTTTTCTTGCAACAGGAGTCGCAAGTACTCGTTCTGAACTTTTTGCTTCAAGTTGTGGTTCACTTTGTGAAGAAATCACTTCATTTCCTACTTCCAGTTTTCCAACCACTCCAGCTTCCTCGTTCTCTGGTTCTTGTGAATCATCTGGTGTGGAATCAACTTGAGCGTTTTGTTCTTTGGTATCGAAAACAGCTAGGATTTCCCCAACATGTACAATTTCACCTACAGCTGGACCTAATTTGGTAATCGTCCCATCGACTGGAATCGGAATTTCGGCATTGACTTTATCGGTTTCAATGACGACAAGAGTTTCGCCCTCCTCGACGACATCACCGACTTTATAATTCCATTCGAGGATTTTTCCTTCATGGATTCCTTCCCCGATATCTGCGAATTTAAATGTATACATAACCGATTCCTCCTTATGCTTTAAACGCCATTAATTGTTTGGCTTCATAAGCAATTTGTTCTGGTGTGATAATGAAATGTTGTTCCCCTCTTGGAAGCGGGATTGTCACATCAAATCCAGCGAGTCTTTTTGGAGCTGCTTCTAAATACACAAAGGCTTTTTCATTGATGATGGAAACCAGTTCCGCACCAGGTCCAAAGGATTTATATGCTTCATGGACGATTAATACTCGTCCCGTTTTTTTGACTGAATTCACAATCGTTTCCGTATCGATTGGTGAGATTGTTCTTAAGTCAATGATTTCTGCATCGATTTCAGGTGTATCCTTCATCGCTTTTTCCACTTCGCGAACCAAGGCACCCCAAGCAATTATCGTCAAATCCTTTCCGGGTTTCACAATTCTTGCTTTTCCAATTGGAACTTCATACATTTCTTCCGGTACTTCTTGTTTGAATGCCCGATAAATTCGTTTTGGTTCCATAAAAATAACTGTATCCGGATCTTTTATCGCTGAGATTAACAATCC
>QKCT01000043.1 GCA_003245625.1 Bacillota bacterium
AGGAATTCCTAATTCCACTTTTCCAACTAGATCGGCGGAGATATCAGCTGTTTTGGTATAGATACCACCACCTGCTTTGGCAAACAAAGCCAAAGAAGAAGCACCAAAGCTAAATCCTAAAATCATCGTGGCATTTCCTGTGAATCGAAAGACTAGTGTTACACCGAGTAAACTAGCACCTACTACAGCCATGCCCATAACAGCACCACCACGGAATCCGGATAAAAAGCTTGCTTTGATTCCCTTGGTCGCTGCTTCAGCAGTTTTCTTATTGGCAATTGTTGCGACAAAAATCCCAATTTTTCCTGCAAAAGCAGAGAAAACAGTACCGAATAGATAAGAAAAAGCCATAATAACATTTTGTGTTATATTGCCTTTCCAGATCGGTTCAGGTAAGAATACAAAGATCAGAATCGCTAATACTCCAGCGAACTTTGCCAAAATTATGTATTCTTTTTTTAAGAAAGTGTTGGCGCCACTTCGAATCAATTCGGCAATGCTATTGATTTTAGCATTTTCCGATTCTTGTTTATTGACCCATGAATATAACCATCCCGCTAATAAAAAGGCGGCTAGGGAGATCAACAAACTGAAAATAAACGCAAAAATATTCATATCATCACTCCTTGTTTGTACTACCCCGATTGTATCACTATAGTTCATTCTTTTCAATATTTTACAGAATAATTAAACTTGTTAGTGGAAAAAAGAATTAAAATCAAGTATAATAACCTTATCAAACAAATGAGGAGGCAACAATATGAAATATATTTGCGATGTATGCGGTTATGTTTACGATCCTGTATTGGGAGATCCAGATGGAGGAATCGAGCCAGGAACAGCATTCGAAGACATTCCTGATGATTGGGTATGCCCAATCTGCGGTGTAGGGAAAGAAGATTTCAGCCCTCTTGAATAGGAAAGACAAAAAGGCAAAAAAATGATTGCCTTTTTTCTTTTGATTTTTTTATCTATTACACTTGAAATCTGAACCAACAGATACTATAATAGTCAATGTGTCCGGTACCTAGATAGTAGCCGGTCACAATAATTTTATATTTGCTAATGAATGGGTGTATAACAGGGAACCAGGTGAAAATCCTGAACTGTACCAGCAACCGTGATTTGGATGACTCTTCTTATTAGCCATCGGCGACGAGAAGGCGAAGAGGCATGTGAAGATTAGTCGGGAGACCTACCCATTGATTAAATACAAATTAGGAGTAGAAGATGAAAAGAAGAGTACTGGGGCTATTGCTGTTCTTATTGATCATTCCTTTCTTTATGGGATGCGATCAAACAACAACCACAACTGCAGCAACTGCGACGACGACTGAAGAACTTACATCTGCAGTCACAACTCAAGATACCGAATCCACAACGATTTCGTATCTTGGAATGGTTACCATCCAAATCATCACAGCAGGTGATGATCCGGAAACAACCGAAGTGGAAACAGAATACGTTTCCAATGAATTAGTGGTTGGCTATTTAGAAGATGATACGTTATTTGGATTATTGGAAGAAAACTTTACGATTTCATATGAGACTAGCACTTATGGTAGTTATCTAACTGCAATCGATACATTGATTCCATCCGAATCGAATCAGTATATTGCGTTTTACATTAATGATGCATACGCGATGACCGGAGTTGATGCGACAGACCTCGTAGATGGTTCTGTGTATCAGTTCAAGATTGAAAGCTTCTAAGACTGGACAAAGCATCAGAAGCATCACTTTACAAGCGATGCTTCTGGCCGTTTTGGTTACCCAGGAATATATATTACAAGGAATACCACAGATCGGTCTAACTGCGATACTCATCATCGTGTATGCGCGTTTTTTGCCGTATAAACAGTTGATTCCCTTGTTAATAGCATATTCGTTTTTGGATAACCTTTTAGGTGGATCATTGAATGTCATGTATCTACCAACACATATGCTAATTTGGACAGGATTTGGCTCGTTGATGAGAGCGATTCGAAACGCAGAAGATTATGTTGTATTACTCGTCGCAACTATAGCAACATTCTTTATGGGTTTTCTGTATATTCCGGTAAACGCAATTGTGTTTCATTACAATACCTGGGAGATGGTTCGAACTTATATTTATTACGATATCCCATTTGATATTGCGCTAGCAGCAAATACAGTTGTAACTTTCTTACTGCTATATCAAACGTTGACTGAACTTTTGAGGTACTTGTTTGAAAGAATCTATAATCATGAGCAACTTCAATCACAGCTTTAACAATAGCGAAACGAAGACACATACTTGGTATGTGTTTTTATTTTTGATAAAAATACTTGACAAACTGTGTATGACTGATTATACTGTATATGTATGATATGCACAGTGGGAGGGTCGTTATGAATATACTTGAAATCAAAGATTTATCGAAGAAGTATCCGTCTTTTGAATTAAAGAATGTTAATATCAGTTTAGAAGAAGGATATATTATGGGTTTTATCGGAGCCAATGGCGCCGGAAAGACAACAACGCTAAAGTCAATGTTGAATTTAGTTCACAAAGATACGGGAGAAGTCTGTTTCTTTGGAATGTCCATGGATCAAAACGAGCGTCAAGTGAAACATCGAATTGGCTTTATGTTTGGAGATTCCGTATTCTATAGTAAGAGAAAACTGAAGGACATTACCGATGTCGTCCAACGCTTCTATGATACATGGGACAATGAAATGTATCAAAACTTAATGGAGAAATTTCAACTTGATCCGAATAAAAAGTTAGAACAACTCTCGCAAGGTATGAAAGTGAAATACTCGATTACACTAGCACTCAGCCATCAAGCAGAATTATTAATTCTCGATGAACCTACGACTGGGCTAGATCCTGTCGCAAGAGATGAATTGTTGGAATTGTTTCAAGAACTCATTGAAGATGGAAAAAGAAGTATTTTATTTTCCACACATATTACATCCGATTTGGAGAAATGTGCAGACTATATTACCTTTATCCGCGATGGGGAAATTGTCGAAAGTAGCACCAAAGATGATTTCTTAGAGCAATACCGAGTGGTGAGAGGATCGAAAGAGCAGTTAAAAGCAGTCGAACATGAATTGGTTGCTTATAAAACAAACTCCTTTGGATTCAATGGATTAATGCGAGTTGAATTCTTTGAGAAGCATCCAGAATTAGATGCTGCCGCGCCATCCATTGATGATATTATGATTTATTACGCAAAGGCGGTGAAATAATGATGAAACAATTAATGTACAAGGAATTCAAACTGTCGATCCATAAGTTCTTTTTTATAGTTCCAATTCTTACAGGAGCACTCCTATTAATCCCACAGTGGGTCTTTCTCGTAGCGATGATGTATTTCTTCTGGATTTCCATTCCAAATATATATTCTACATACAACGCTCAGAATGATTTGACATTTTGTATGTTAATGCCAATTAAAAAAGAAGATTATGTGAAATCAAAAATCTATTCCGTAATGTTCTTAGAGGGATTATCGATTCTCTTTGGTGTTGTCTTCGCAATCTTGAATCATCTATTCTATGGAACACCGAATTTCGTCCTCGATTTGAATGCGGCATTCTTTGGAGTCGTCTTCATCATGTATGGAATATTCAATCTTGTCTTCTTTCCTGAATATTTCAAAACCGGTTATCGTTTCGGCAAAGCTACTATCTACGGAAATGTCGTCGCAATCTTATTCGCTTTACTAGTAGAGGTATTGGTTGCAACAGTACCAACAATCCAAGTTTGGATGGAATCAAGCAACTATCTATGGTTCCAAATTGTGTTCTTATTTCTAGGAATGGTTTTATTTGGGGTCGCAAACTTGATTGCATTTATTCAATCCAAAAAACGTTTTGAGAGTATCGACTTGTGAAAAACATTGAAGTAGCGACGACATCAAAAAAGCCGATCTATCAACAATTATTTGAACAAATTTCTTCCCAAATTATCCGTGGCGAACTCGCTACGGATACTTTGCTACCATCGATTAGAACAACAGCGAAAGAGTTGCGTATCAGTGTTATTACAGTAAAAAAAGCTTGGGATGAATTGGAACAAAAGAATTTTATCTATACCATACCTGGGAAAGGATGCTTTGTTTCCAATCTAACGAAAAAAGATAAAGCTCAGATGATGGAAGAACAAATCCTTACGCGATTAAAAACGCATTTATCCTATTATAAAACCTTGGGACTTTCCAAGGAAGATCTCATCGAGTATATCGATAAATATTACGAAAATCTTTAGAATTTTGGATGACGGAACAAAAGTCATCCTTTTTTGTTGGTTTTTCCTTGTTTTCTTCCCGGATTAAATTGTAAATAGCCATTGAAACTGGTATAATTGGTGGAAGAAAACCTTTTGAATTCGGAGGAAACATGATGTTGGAAAAACAAACCGATCTATTAATTATCGGTGCTGGACCTGGTGGATACGTTGCTTCAATCTATGCGGCGAAACAGGGGTTATCCGTGACTTTGGTTGAAAAAGAGTATATTGGTGGTACCTGCTTGAATGTTGGTTGTATTCCTACCAAAGCTTTGGTTAAGTCGGCTGAACTATATCAAGAACTTTTGCATTTGGAAAACAAAGGAATATCCGTAGTGAATCCAGAATATGATATGACAGCGATTATCGAACAAAAGAATCAGATCAAGGATAAATTAGTATCAGGGATTGCCTATTTACTGGAAAAATACAACGTGGAAACAATCCAAGGAACTGCTTCCTTTCTCGATGATCACTTAGTTGAAATCAACGGAAGCGAAGTGGTTCGTGTTACTGCCAAAGATATTATTATAGCGACTGGATCAAAAAACAAACATTTACCAATACCAGGGATTGATCTAGAAGTAGTCCTCGACTCAACTGGATTGTTGAATAACACCAAAGTGCCGAAATCTTTAGCAGTTATTGGTGGTGGTGTGATCGGAATGGAGTTTGCTTTTATCTATGCCTCTTTGGGAATACCCGTCACAGTAATTGAATTCTTACCTCGAGTTCTTCCTGGAGTTGATAAAGAGTTTTCCGCAAGATTGTTACGATATGCAAAACAATTAAACATCGATATCATCACACAAGCGAAAGTATTAAAAATTGAAGCAGTGGGAGAAGCCGCTATCATAACCTATGAAAGAAAAGAAAAATTCGAATCTATTGAAGCGGATTTGATTTTGGAAGCAGTAGGAAGAGCGCCAAACATCGATGGGCTAGGATTAGGAAATACATCAATTATCCATGATCTTAGAAGCGGAATCAAGGTGAATTCGAAGCTTCAAACCAATGTTCATCATATTTATGCCATTGGAGATGTAACCAATCTCTATCAGTTAGCTCATGTTGCAAGTCATCAAGGAATCGTAGCTGTTGACAATATTCTTGGAAAAACCAAAGAAATGGATTATTCGGCTGTTCCAGCAGTTATATTTACTTCGCCACAAATTGCAACGGTAGGAAAAACTGAGGATTATTGTAAGGACAATGAGATTTCCTATGACGTGATTAAAGTTCCATTTTCAGCGAATGGAAAAGCCTTAATCATGGAAGCAGAAGCAGGATACTTAAAACTTCTGGCTAATCCAACCACAAAAGAGTTAATCGGCGGTATGATTTTCGGGAAAGAAGCGGAATACTTGATTGCAACATTGACAGTGGCTATCCAAAATCACTTGACATGGGAACAATTACAAGAAACAATATTTGCACACCCGACCATGTCGGAACTAATACACGAAGGAGCGATGGGATTGGATCATCTTGCGATTCATTTCATGGACTAATGGAAACGATTAAAGACATCAAACACTTAAAAACAATCATAAATGAAGCGAATTCTATCGTGTTTTTGGGTGGTGCAGGTACGTCTACTGAGTCCGGAATACCTGATTTTCGCTCTGAAAATGGATTGTATCATCAACCTCATCAATATAGCCCCGAGAAAATATTGAGTCATAATTTCTTTTTTCATCAACCAAAGATTTTTTATGAATTCTATCATACAAACATCATCAATCATAATCCTTCGCCTAATTCTGGCCATTACGTTCTCAAACGGATGGAAGAAAAGGGACAATTAAAAGCGATTATTACTCAAAATATTGATGGATTACACCAAGCAGCTGGGTCCAAGAATGTAATCGAATTACATGGATCCATTCATCGTAACCATTGTGTGAAATGCAATCAATTCTATGATTTGAACTATATCAAACAACATCAAGGGACCATTCGCTGTGAAAATTGTGGCGGTTTGATTAAACCCGATGTTGTATTGTATCAAGAACCCCTAAATGAAAAGACATTGCTCGAAGCAGTATCTTTGATTGAATCTTGTGATCTTTTGATTATTGCAGGAACATCTCTCAATGTTTATCCGGCTGCTGGATTATTACGCTATGCCAAGAAAACTCTGCTTATCAATCTCACAAGAACCTCGAAAGACATCGTCTGTGATTATGTCTATTATGGACGTTTCGGAGAAACGTTCGCAAAACTGTACAGTACAATCGATTGACACATCCTTATCTGATATACTATAATGTACCTAACTGAGGTGACAAGATGATTTATCTCGACTATTCGGCGACAACACCGCCGGATCCTCGCGTCTTAGACGCGTATCAATTGTTCAATCAGGAATACTTTGGAAATCCCAATTCAACGCATGAGTTGGGGCTTTTAGCGAATCATCAAATCGAAAAAGCATCCAAAGAAATTCTCTCAATCTTGAATGTTGAACATTACGAGGTTATCTATACGTCAGGAGCAACCGAAGCGAATAATCTTGCTTTAAAAGGTTATGCCTATCAAAATGCTCATAAAGGCAAGCATATCATTACCTCTCCGTATGAACATTCTTCTGTTACAACGGTTTTGAATTACTTAGCAAAACAAGGATATGAAATCGATGTTTTAGATATCGATAAACAAGGAAAAGTAGATTTGGTGGAATTACGTGATTTGATTCGTGAGGACACTATATTGGTTTCCATTGGTATGGTGAATTCCGAACTTGGAATTTTACAAGATATGGAAGCAATCAAAGAAATCATAGCCGAACACGAAGATGTAGTGCTTCATAGTGATATGACGCAAGCAATCGGGAAAGTAAAAGTCGATTTAAAAGGGATTGATCTAATCACCTTCTCAGCTCATAAATTCTATGGGTTGAAAGGAATTGGTGCGCTTTTGAGACGCAAAGACATTCTCTTGGAACCAGTTATTCATGGTGGCAAATCCAATAGTATGTTTCGCGGAGGAACACCGCCTGTCCCATTGATGAATAGCCTTGCTGTCGCTTTGCGATTCGCGACCAAAGACTTCAGTAAAAAAATCGAACATATTAAACAACTGAATTTGTATCTGAAAGATCGTCTAGGTCAAATCAAAAATAGTAAGATCAATGGAGTTGACGCGATACCACAAATCCTAAATGTCTCTTTTTTAGGAGTGCCTGCCGAAACCCTACATCATGAATTGAGTAAACGCAAAATCTATGTTTCTACTCAAACTGCTTGTAGTTCAGAAAGTAGTTATTCCATTACGGTCAAACGAATTACTGGATCAGATGAAAGAGCTAAAACCAGTATTCGGATTTCTTTATCTCACTTAACAAAAAAACAAGAAATCGATGATTTTATCGATGCACTCTTGGAGGTACTCGATGAAAATCGTTAGAGTAACCGCAATGTGGTGTATGAGTTGTTTGGCAATGAAAAAGGTCTGGAAAAAGGTTTTTGCGGAATTTGATGACATCGAAATCATTGATTTTGATTTTGATATGGACCAAGAACGGATTGAATCCTATCAGATTGGCAAGGTTCTGCCGGAGTTGATTGTCTTTCAAAACGAGAAAGAAGTAGGACGGATCATCGGAGAAAAGTCCAAACATCAGTTGTTTCAGATTCTAGAGGAGTTCCATGAAAACAATTAGAAATTTACTGCTTATCATTCTATTGGGATTGATCATCAGTCCCTTTTTCCAACAAGTAAAGGCGGAAGAACATATCGACCTTTACTTTTTTCATAGTGATTTCTGCTTGAATTGCCGTGAAATTGAGACATTCTTAGAGCAAATTGAATTGGACTATACGAATGTTGTGGTCCACCGATATGAAATCAGTGATTCATCAAATTATGAATTATACCAAGAAGTAGCGAAAACATTTAAATTACCTCAAGCAGTTCCAATTGTCGCTATTGGCGGAATTGGAATGACTTATTCTGAGAATATGACACAAGATATTGAAGATACGATTATTCGTTATTCCGAGCATTATTATCGTACAGATATCGTCGACAAAGTGATCAATGGTGAAACCGTTTTGGTTACCGACTTTGATACGTTGGAACGAAAAACGATTCAGATTCCTTTTATCGGTGAAGTGGAATTGGAGTCTGTATCAATTTTAGTCGCAGCGATATTCCTTGGTTTTAGCGACGGATTTAATCCTTGTGCGATGTGGGTTTTGGTTTTCTTAATCACAATGCTAATTGATCAAAACGATCGAAAACGGATGTGGATTATCGGCTTTACGTTCTTATTTGTGACAGCTGCAATGTATTATCTCATCATGGTGGTTTGGTTAAGTCTATCTCAGTTTTCGATTTCTGCTCAATGGATGCGTTACCCTGTTGGGGCGTTCGCCTTCCTGTTTGGAGTTTATCAAATCATTCGGTTTATGCAGAAACGAAAAGAAGAAGCTGGTTGTGAGGTGACGGATCAAGAAAGCAAATCAAAGATCATGAAGCGAATTCGGACGATTACAGCGAAACGAAACATCTTTTTAGCGATTGCTGGCGTAGCTGTATTGTCGATTTCTGTGAATCTAATCGATTTAGCTTGTTCTGTTGCATTGCCATTATCTTTTACTCAACTATTGGCATACAATAGTCCATCCTTCCAAATCAGCTTATTCTATCTTGCGATATATGTATTCTTCTTTATGTTGATTCCGCTAATCATTTTTACTATCGCAATGGTCACGATGAAAGTGACAGGTATCACCAGTAAATATGCAAAGATTGCCACTTTTATCGGTGGTATCATCATGACAATTATTGGATTTTTATTGTTATTTTTCCCAAATATTATAATGTTTAACTTCTAAAATTACAATCATTATTATCGTTAGAGCCCTATATAAAGGGCTCTTTTATTTTCTCACAGAAAATTCACAAAAATATTGGCACTCAACACTTGACACTGCTAAAATATATGATATAATAAAGTTGTCACTCGGGTTGGTAGAGTGCTAATTCTAAATAATATTATAGGAGGTATGGTTATGACTAAATTAGTAAAAACCAATAATATGTTCCCAATTTTTAATGATATTTTTGATGACTTTTTCACCACAAACACTTCTCGCAGACCTTCCATTTCCAGTTTGAAAACAGATATTTTGGAAGTCGATAACGGATACGAACTAAATATCGATGTTCCGGGATTCGGAAAAGAAGATATCAAGATTCAACTTGACAAAGGATATTTGACAATCGAAGCGAAAAAGGAAGAAGTGAAGGAAGACGAGAACAAACACTATGTAAGACGCGAACGTTTTACAGGGACTTGTGCAAGAAGCTTCTATGTTGGTGACGATATTCAAGAAGAAGACATCAAAGCGAAGTATGAAAAAGGAATCTTAAATTTGTTCATTCCAAAAGAGGGAACAAACAAGAAAGAAACAAAGTATATTTCCATCGACTAAAAGGAACTCTCATTTTGAGAGTTTCTTTTTTTCAACGCCTTAAAATAACCAAAGAATATGGTATAATAGAGGAAATAAAGAAAGGCGCGATGTCATGCTTTGGGATAGTGAAAGATCTTTGATTTTCTGTGATCAACAAGCAAAAAACAAAATTCTTCGTCAAATGAGTGATCAATCACTCTTTTTCGATATCAAGTTTATCGATCCTTTACATCTTTACGGTAGTTTATCGCACCGTTATTTTTTCTTTTTGAAAGAGCAATTCTCTTATGCTTACGATCATGCAAAGCAATTGATCCCTTATTTCGATTATATCGATATTGAAGCCAATTATCATTCCGAAGCATTGAAGACAATGCAACAAATAAAAATTCGTTTATTGGCTACGGAAATTTATCAAAGTAGACCGAGTGAAGTCTTTCATAACAGAGTGATAGGTCGAGTCCATCATATGCCAATACCGTCCCTTTTCGGGAAGAATGAAATGGAAATTTCACTTTGGGAGAAATCGACTTCACCGATTCGTTTGGTACATACAGAAAACGATCATCAAGCTGCGTATGCGGTATATGAAGAAGTTGTTGCTTTGCTGGAGAAGAATGTACCAATTGATCGAATCAAGATTCTAAACGCGAAACCAACGGATGAGTATACCCTAACAAAACTCTTTCAAGATAGTTCAATCCCAACCAGTTCAACGAGAAAAGAACGATTATCTTCAATCCCAGAAGTGATTGATTTGATTCGAGCGTTACAAAACAATGGATATTCAGCTTTTTTGGAAAAACTTGAAACGTGTTCTCGTGATACAAAAGAAGCAGTAATACGTTTGTTAAACCTCTATTTGGAAGAAGATATTAGAAACCATCCCAATATTTTAGTGAGATTATTGGAAGAAGCATCACTTTCAATCACTCATTATCGTGGATGCGTTACATTTCAGTCATTGAACGAAGTCGACGTGCCAAAAGAGAATTATTATCTGGTACTGCACTACACCCTCGATGATTTTGTTGATACCCTTTTGGAGCACCCCTATTTATCCGCTTCTGAAATAGAAGAAATCGGATATCCTAGTTTAGATGAAATCAATGAGTATCAAGAACAAAAAAGAAAGGATTTTCTAGCCGAAACAGAACATATTACTTTGTTCTTTTCAGCTTATTCCGACCACGAAAACATTCCAAGTGATATTGTGGTAGATCGTTTGATTATCGAAGAAAACTATCGCTATCAAATCAAAGAAAAGACCTATTTAAAGCACTTATCTGCGTTAGAATTTGCGAAAGCAAAATATGATTTGGATACCTATTATTTAGAACGATTGGATTATCCTTTGCTTGCTCAAACATTCGCCAAAGACTATCGCCTTTATAACCACGCATTTACTGGTATCTATCAAGAGGATTTGAAAGATCTCTTACAGAAAAACAATACACTTACCGGAGCGAAGATTGAAAGTTATCATTTATGTCAATTTCAATTCTTGCTGAAATATCTTTTAAAACTAGGGAACGTGGCTCCTTCACCAAGTCAATTCTTAGGAACATTGACGCACTCTGTATTGGAACAATCTATTCATAATAATTCTTTTGACCTGGAAGATGTCGTAATGACTTCCTTTGATTTCCCAGAAGAAGAAAAATACAAAGAAACAATTTATCGAAAAGCTTTATTACAGGAATTACAGAAAATTTTGCCGATCTTTATCGATTTTCACCAAAAGACAAAGTTTAATGAAATCGAGACAGAAATCAACTTCAAATTACCTTACCAAGATTTTTATATTACTGGTATCATCGACAAGGCTATGGTCTTTCAAACTTCTGAAGAAAATCAATATTTTGTTCTGGTTGATTATAAGATTGGCGAGAAGGACTTTTATTTGGAAGAATTTCAAGAAGGTAGAACATTACAACTACCTCTTTATCTCTATGCTTTCATGACCATGAATCCACATGCGAAACCTGCTGGGCTGTATTATCAAACCACAGGAGTAGGAAGATATAAAAAGATGGAGAATGCGATTGAGACCTCATTCCAACTGAAAGGAATCTCTTTAGAAAGCGCAGCTGTATTACAAGCGCTTGATGAAGATTTGACTCATCTTCGATCTGCGAAATTGAAGAAAGATGAAACGTTCACGAAATACTCCAAAGTATTGAATCAAGCAGATTTTATCGCAATGAAATATAGCATGGAGAAACAAATTGACGCAATGATTCAAAACCTTAAAGCTGGAAGATTTGAAATCAATCCACTACCTAGTTATGGCAAGAAAAAGGATTCTATTTCCTGCGAATACTGTGACTTTAGAGCTTTATGTTATAACAAAAACAAAAACTTGGGAGGTGAAGAAGAATGAAATTCACACCATCTCAAAAACAAGCTATCGAAAAAAGAAAAACCAATATTTTGGTCTCTGCTGGAGCTGGATCGGGAAAAACTGGAGTCTTAAAAGAACGCGTTATAAGCTACCTCAAAGAAGGGATTCATATCGATGAGTTAATTATTTTAACCTTCACGAACGCTGCCGCTTTTGAAATGAAGAGTAGAATCCTTCAGGCAATCCAGAAAGAACCTTCCTTAGAAGCAGAAAAGAAGCGCATGAATCGAGCAATTATTTCCACCTTCGACGCCTTTTGTTTGCGCCTTGTTAAACAATATCACTATTTATTAGATTTACCAAAAGATATTACCATTAGCGATAAAATCATGTTGGAGAGTTTAGAACAGGAGACCATCGAGTCCGTTCTAAGGGATTACTACAAATCATCTGATTTGGAATTTGAAAAATTGGTTCTTTCTCTTTTTCAACGCTCCGATGCATTGATTGTACAAACTGTAAAGTCATTAACAAAAGCTTTACTGAAAGAACCCAATCATCAAGCTTTTGTTCGAAATTATCGGGAGAACTATTTAACACCTTCAAAAAGAGAACAAGCCTTTACTCTGTTCCATCAAATGCTTTCCGATCTGGTTTGGGATGCAAAACCAATGTTGTCTGAGTTGAATAAGGAACTAGCACCGAGTAAGAATGAGAAGATTCAAATTTTTTTACATGATTTACAGGAACGATCAAAATCGTTGTTTCAAACAGAAGATTTTGATTCTTTTGCGCACTCTCTCATGACTATTGAATTCCCAAGAAAGCCAACATTGAAAGAGGATGACGCTTCAAAAGACTCATTAGAGCGTTATTATGATTCATATAAAAATCAAATACGTAAAGCAAAAACGATTTTAGAAGATATCCAAGCCATTACCAAAGAGCAGATCCTCAAGAATCACCAAAAAACAGATTGGATGGTTTTGAAGTTACTAGAGATTGCGAGTACAGTAGTGGATCGTTTTACAAGCAGCAAAGCAGAAAGAGAAATTTTTACTTTTTCTGATATCATGGAATTCGCTACGAATTTACTTAAAAAACACCCAGAAATCGCGAAAATATATCAAGAAAACATCGTTGAAATCATGATTGACGAATATCAAGATACCAATGATTTACAGGAAGATTTCATCTCTTTGATAGCGAAGGATAATCTCTTTATGGTCGGCGATATGAAACAATCAATTTATGGATTTCGAGATGCGAATCCAAAAAACTTCTTGTCGAGGTACCATCAATATAAGAATAGTCAAAACGGAATAGCGATTGATTTGCGGGAAAACTTCCGGTCACGTAAGCAAATTTTATCTGACATCAATAAAACGTTCCACCATACCATGTCAGAGAAAATCGGTGGAATCGATTATCAAGATGGACAAAGTCTAGTCTACGGTCTTCTTTCCTATGAAGCCGAGATTCCTGAATTAACATACGGTATTGAACTGATCGGTTATGATTATGATGAAATCAAAGAAAATCAACATGATACCGATCGAGCAACGATTGAAGCATATCGATTGATAAGCGATATTAAACAGCGAATTCAGAAGAAAGAAATGGTTTTTGATCTATCAGACAACGATTTCAGACCAATCCAATATCGTGATATTGCGATATTAATGGATCGCGCTACAGACTTTGAAAAATTATCCAAATTACTATCCAAACACAATATTCCAGTCAACTTATATAGCGACGAACCGTTCATTGACAGCCCAGAAATGTTGTTTCTATCCTCTTACCTGTCATTTCTTCATTCCCTTAGGGATATGGAATATGCGAAAGATCATTTGAAATCTTCCTTCTATTCGATTGCGAGATCATTCGTGTATCAATACAAGGATGAGGATATCATCCATGTTTTGAATCAAGAAGGGGGATTTCTAGAGAACTTATCCCGTAATCCTCTTTTTGATAAACTGGTGCAGAATGCGAAAGATCTCGTTCAAATATTGGAATTTACACCAACCAAAGCATTTGTCGAAAAAATCTATCAAACGACAAATTTATATTCCGCATTGAAGTATTTGGAGAATCCAGCTAAGAAAGAAGAGAAACTGGACTATTTTGTACAAAATCTTGAAAACTTCAAACAGTTTACATTCGACGATTTAGTGGGCTATTTGGAATGGCTTGACAGCAATCCTGATTTTGATATTGAATACTCACACACGAAGACTAATGTTGACGCTGTAAAACTGATGACAATGCACAAATCCAAAGGGTTACAATTTCCGATTGTTTATCTGATGGGACTTGCAAAACAATTTAATTTCCAAGAAAACAAAGATTTCTTTATTTTTGATCGACGATTCGGTTTGATTGCAAATGTCATCGATGAAGGGTATTATTCCTCCTTTGTAAGACATCTATACCTGCATCAATCCAAGCAAGAAGCGATATCAGAACGAATTCGTTTGTTATATGTCGCATTTACAAGAGCGAAAGAGCATTTGATTCTATTAGCAGATACAAGCAAGTTGAAACCGCATATGGATGAACTGGGAGAAGACCTCTATATCCGTGATCAAATACGTCTTTCTTACCGCAGTTATTTGGATTTGTTATCTTCTACACCAATCAAATCCTACAGCAATCACTATCCATATGAACCAATTGAAACAAACAATGTGGCAGATACAATACCAAATCATTCACAAACGATATCTGTTGATTCTTTTCACTTTCAAAAAGAAGAAGTTCAAAGCAAACGCTACTCAAAAACGGCGAAGACATTGATAGATGATGAAGTACTTTATGCAATGTCGTATGGGAATAAACTACATCATGAATTAGAAACCATCGATTATCATCACTTTGATTTGTCTATGGAACGCCTTCACGATACAAGACTTAGAGCTTCGATGCAAGCATTGGCTAAAACAGAATGTCTTAATACGAAAGAATTGATTCATGCATACAGTGAATTTGAATTTCTGCATAAATCGGATGGAATTTGGCGAAGCGGCATTATCGATTTATTAGTCGAATATGAAGAACGTTTTGTAATCATCGATTTTAAAACGAAGAAGATTGAAGAAGAGGATTATGTGGAACAATTAAAAGGGTATCAAAAGCATATTGGGTCCTTGACTTCTAAGAAAGTGGATTGTTACCTCTATTCCCTGTTAGACCATGATTTGAAACGAATTCTGTAAAAAATAAATTATCGCTTGCAAGGTTTGGATTAAATGTATTACAATAAATATAACTTATTTCTAAGAAAGGAGCATTCGCATGGCAGATAATCTCTTATCTACGGCAATTAAGAATTTCAGCGTAAAGAATTATAAAGATGCTTTTCCCATCTTCAAGAAGATGGCAAAGACGCAAACAGAAGCCGCATATTTCTTGGGATTGATGTATTTTTACGGCTACTATGTGAATGCCGATGATACACAAGCGTTTAAACTCTTCAAAAAAGCCTGGGAAGGATTGTATCCAGATGCGATTTATATGCTAGGAGTTTGTTATGAAGAAGGTAGAGGAACGATTAAGGATTTGAATCAAGCCTTCGAACTATATCAAGCTGCTGGGAAAAACGAAAGTCAACTAGCGTTGTTGAAAATTGCGAAATTCCATGAAGATGGCATCGTTGTCGAGAAAAACTTAAAAACAGCAATCGAATTTTACGTCAAACTGACCAAATACAATAATGCTTATGCGATGTATAAAATCGGTTCTTTCTACTTGGAAGGAAAAGGTTTAAAGAAATCGATGGACAATGCATATATGTGGTTGAACAAAGCTTTGGCTGCCGGTAGTGTGGAAGCGATGAATTATTTCCGCTTATTGGGATCTAAATCGAAGACCGATATCCGGACAACTCAGGATATCTATTTGGCTGCGAAATCGCATTTGCAACGAAGAGAGTTTGAAACGGGACTACAGTTAATGGAAATTGCAGCTAAGGAAAATCATCTTCCTGCGATTTTTGATTTAGAAGCAGCATACCGTGAAGGAATCGGAGTAGAACCGGATTTAGACCAAGCGTTTAAAATCCTGTTGAAGTTTAAGGATTTAAAGAGACCGGAATTGTATTACCGCATCGGTCAAAAATATGAGAATGGAGAAGGAATTTCCTCGTCCTATATCAAAGCTGCTGCATTTTATGAATTAGCAGCGAAACTAAACTATGAGCCGGCAAAAACCGCCTTGTTAGAAATCAGGGGGTATTAGTATGGCAATCAATCAAACACCTAAACAATTGAACGATTTAGGAGATCAGTATTTTTACGCTCCCACTTCAGAAAGAAATATCGAGCTTGCCTTTACGTATTATAAAAAGGCTGCTGACCTAAATAATCCGGTCGGATATTTCAATGTTGGGAAATACTTTCTGGAAAAGGAGCAATACAAAGAAGCTTCCGAATATTTAGCTAAAGCAAAGGATCTCGGGTATACCAAAGCCATGATCCGGTTGTCTCAAATGTATTTAGAGGGTCAAGGGTTCCGAAAAAACAAGAAAAAAGCCTTCAAAATGATGCAACAGGCAGTCGAAGCGAAGGACAGTAATAGCTATCATCAATTTGGTTTGTTTCATCGCGATGGGATTGGTACCAAAAAGAATGAACAAGCAGCCAAACAGTATTTTGAGTTGTCTGCCCAAAATCAAATAGGAAAAGGAATGTATTACTTAGGAGTATTACTCCTTGAGGCAAAGAAATTAAAGCAAGACCATGAAAATGGTTTTTTCTGGCTCGACAAAGCTGCAGAAAAGGGCGATATTATCGCCATGAAACATCTGATCAATTTGTATCATCATTCCCACCCATTTCTGAAAAAAAAGAGTGTACTGTATTTAAAAGAGATGGAATTTTATTACTGGGAATTGCTTGCAAGAACCAAAGATGTCGATGCATTGGTATTGGTATCCAATGCGTATTATGAGGGTACGGAATTTCTGAAAATCAACTATGATAAAGCCAATACCTACTTTAAAGAGTTATGGTCTTTGGATCATACTCAAGGATATCTAGGTCTGGGATTATCCTACTTGTATGGACGCGGTATGGATGCCGATTATATAAAAGCCAAGGAATATCTCGAAATCGCCCAAACGAGAGGCGATCTAGGAGCGATGAATGCACTTGGAGATATGTACCGTTTGGGTTATGGTGTGGATATCAATTATCAAAGAGCAAAAGATTATTATGTAGAAGCAGCAAAAGGGAATGAAACCAATGCGTTAATCAATTTGGGATTGCTGCATTATCGCAATCAAATTCAAGGGTCCACAGCGAAGATGGCTTTTCAGTATATGACTACTGCGAAACAAAAAGGAAATCATCTTGCCCATTATTGGCTTGGTATCTTCCATGAAAAAGGCGTAGGAACTGCCATCGATTCCAAATTGGCTGAACACGAATACAAAGAAGCTATCACAGCCGGAAATGAAGGAGCGAAATATAAATACGCTCAAATGCTATATGAGAACTGTGGAAAGAAGAAACTGAACTCTAAAAAGAAAAACCTAATCTATGATGAAATTAAAGCATTGTTGATTGAATATGTGAATTCACCGAATACGTCAGATGTCAACACCATGTACTCCATGTATATGTTGGGTGATTTGTTCCGACAATCCAATTTCTTACAACGTTCTGAGAAAATTTCGCGATATTATTTTGAGCTAGCTGCTTCCAAATTGCATGCAAAAGCGATGGTTCGTATGTATGAAATCTTATTGGAAAAAGAACCGGAGGTTGCCATTGACTATTTGGTTCAGGCTTGTAAAAGACCGATGGATGGAGAATCGCTTTATGAATATGCAAATCTTTTAATGATTGGACATCCACTGGTTAAACAAGATATAGCAAAAGCAAAAGAATACTATGGTAAAGCTGCTGGATTAGGATTTACGAAAGCAAAAGAAAAACTAGCGATGTTATAAGAGGTATTTATGAAAATATTATTGCACACCTGTTGCGGGCCTTGTACGGTTGGGACTCTAAAAGAAATTGACCGCGAGAAACATCAAGTGACCGCATATTGGTACAATCCAAATATCCATCCATATCTCGAATATCAAAGTCGATTGGATTCCTTGAAAACTTTGACAAATACTCTGGGTATGGATGCGATTATCGATGATGAATATGGACTCAAGAAATTCATCGGAATGTTAGGCACAGATTTGGATAATCGTTGTTTGAAATGCTACAACGATCGATTGGTTCAAACAGCAAGAAAAGCTAAAGAATTAGGCTTTGATGCGTTTTCTACAACATTATTAGTCAGTCCCTATCAGCAACACGATGCAATCAAATTAATGGCGACGAAGATTGGTGAGAAATTAGGGATACCTTTCTTTTATATTGATCCACGACCACATTTTCGTGAAGGCAATAAAGAAGCGAGAGAACAAGGTCTCTATATGCAAAAATACTGTGGTTGCGTCTTTTCGGAAGAAGAGCGCTATCTTGGACAAAAGAAGTAAGTTAAGGTTTCTTAACTTATTTTTTATAGTCTTGTTGTAATTTTTATAGATTCAGGTACAATGATTTTAGAGAGGATGATTATTATGATACTTGTTGTTACAGATGTCAATGTCGTCAAAGAGGCGTGGTGGCTTTATGCTATAGGCGCTTTTGTGACGCTTTTTATTATTTTAGGCTCATTGTTTTTTGCCTATAAGGCATATCAAAGATCGAAAGAACTCAATATGTCAAAGGAAAATATCAAAAAGGCGATGATTTCTTCGATTAGCTTTAGTATTTTGCCCTCGATCGGTATTTTTATCGGTGTAATTACGATGTCAGGGTTACTTGGTATTCCATTACCATGGATCCGTTTATCCGTTTTAGGAGCACTTCATTATGAGTTGTTGGCTGTCAATAACGCAGCCGAAGGAATTATGGCAAGCGCGATGACAATCCAGGATTTTGTGACAATCGCATTTACCATGACAATTGCGATTATATGGGGAGCGTTATTTACACTAATAGGTTTCAAAAAGTACCAATCCTTGGTTGTCGACGAGACGACAAAAAAGAAGGGTAGATCCTTTGGTCCTTTACTATTTCAATCCGTATTTATTGGTTTGATAGCGGCCTATTTTGGCGATGCATTCAGTCGTATCTTTGGCTATAATGTTCGAGAAATCGTGGATGGAGCCTACACAGGAAATTCCACCTTGACCTATTCGATTGTACCGATGGTCGTCTTTTTAGTTTCCTTTCTCTGTATGATGGGATTTGATTGGTTGGTGCAGAAGAAACAAATGAAATGGTTGGAGAACTTTCAACTAACATTCTCGATGATTCTAGGTATGAGTGTTGCGGTTCTTCTAGGGATTGGGGGTATCTTCTAATGGTTGATGTTTACAGAGAGAAGATGCACTTCTATGGTCGAATCTTCATCGCATTTGGTTTAGTCGTGATGTTCTTAGCACCAACAGTTACTTGGATTGTAACCGGTGTTGGACCGAATTGGTCAAAACTCTGGTGGGGTGTACTTACCTTATCCATCATATTCCTTCCGGGAGGATTGATTGAGATGATGACCTATTCGCCTATTCTTGGCACAAGCGCAACCTATTTAGCGTTTATTACCGGTAATCTCGTCAATTTAAAGGTTCCTTGCGTGATGAACGCAACCGAAATTTGTGGTACCAAGATCAATACTCCAGAAAATGAGGTGATCGCAGCGATTAGTGTTGCTTTTTCATCGATTACGACAGTAGTCATTATTACAACTGGGGTTGTTCTATTGATTCCATTGCGACCTATTTTGAATTCACCGTTGTTACAACCCGCATTTAACTGGGTAATATCGGCTTTGTTTGGAGCTTTAGGATACAAGTATTTCCGTCATAATTGGAAAATGGTTGTCGCACCAATGGTCATTATTATTGCTTTAAGCATCGTGATGCCTACTTTTGTAAACGGAAATGTATCAATCTTAATTCCAATCATGGCATTACTCACAGTAGGAGTATCATTCTTCATGTTTAAAAAGAAATGGATTTAGGAGGGAGATAGTATGGGTTTATATATTATTTTAGGAATCCTTGGTATTCTTGTATTATTGTTTTTGATTGCCTTACTTCATTCATTAGTGATCAAAGACAAAGATACCACTTCTTTACCAAGGCCAGTGGATCCTGTTTATAGCGATCGATTGGCAAAGCGCTTCAGCAAACTGATTCAGGTGAAAACATTATCTTATACCAGAGAACAAGATAATATCATACCATTTCATCAAATGCATAAGGAAATGGAAACACTCTTTCCTAATGTCTTCCAGCATTTACGAAAAGTTGAGTTCGAAGGTGGTTCCTTATTATTGAAGTGGCGTGGGAAGAGTTCTGAGAAACCAATGGTTCTAATGGCACATCAAGATGTGGTACCAGCAGATAAAACCGATTGGAGTTTCGGTCCCTTTTCCGGAGAAGTAACGGATACGGAGGTTTATGGCCGAGGAACACTAGATACAAAATCAACTTTGTTCTCATTCTATCAAGCGGTGGAAGAATTACTGGAAGAAGGCTTTAAACCGGAACAAGATATCTATTTGTCGAGTTCAACCGATGAAGAAATTAGTGGTTTTGGTGCAGAATTGGCTGTCGAGTATCTCAAAAAGAATAACATCACTCCTTATATTGTTTTAGATGAAGGAGGAGCTATTGTCAGTGGAGCTTTACCGAGCGTAAAACGACCACTCGCTTTGGTTGGTGTGCTGGAAAAAGGATATCTCAATTTAAAATTTGTCGCGAAAAGTAGAGGTGGACATTCATCAACGCCTCCAAAAAACAGCCCAATTCCTCGTTTAGCTGCTTTTATCACAGACGTAGAAAAAAGATTTCCTCTCAAAACGAAAATGATTCCAGAAGTCGAAGACTTATTTAAAACAGCTGCGCCTTCAATGAACGGCACTTACCGTTTCTTGTTTGGTAATATGTGGTTATTCAAACCGCTGATTACTTGGTTATTACCGAAAATAAATCCTTATGGAAGAGCATTGTTATCGACGACTATCGCCTTTACAATGCAGAATGGTTCTGATGCCGCAAATGTTATCCCATCGGAAGCCTATGTCTTATGTAATTTACGTACTCATCCGATACAAAATATTGCTTCGTCCATAAAAGTATTACAGAAGATTGCCAATAAATATGATTTAGAAACCATTTTGGTGGAAGGTAGGGAAGCTTCTCCAATATCCAATACAAATGGGGATACCTATCGCTATTTATATGATCAAATCAAGGCAGCATATCCGGATGTTCAAATCAGTCCATATATCATGCTCGGAGGAACCGACGCAAGATTCTTCTCTGAAGTGACAGAATCCGCCTTTCGTTTCTCACCAATTCGTATGATAATAATGAATTAAAAAAGATTCATGGGAAAGACGAATCTATCCAGAAATCAGCGCTTTCAGAGGCAGTATATTTTTACAAAGAATTTATAAAAAATCACAAATAAGACATAAATATATGATATAATTCACATAAACACTTAGGAGGTAGTTCCATGATTTTTCCCAAGACGGAGTTTAACAAGGCATCGGTGAAGGATGCCGACATCAACAAAGGTTTATTAGTTGATTTATTCAACACGATTGATGAGGAGCGCCTGAACATTCATTCCATGTTACTCTTGAAGGATGGTTCCCGTGTATTCCGAGCTTCTGCTTATGACTACGATGAAGATACAAAAGAAGAAGTATATTCGGTTTCAAAATCCTTTACCAGCATTGCAATCGGGATTTTATTTGACTTGAAATTAGTTGCTTTGGATGATTATGTACTCTTTTATTTTCAAGATGATGTCAAGGAATATCTTCCTGAATATGAATCCTTAAAGATTCGTCATCTACTAACCATGACCGTAGGGCAGGAAACAGACCTCTTTATGGAATTAACTCCGAATGACAACGTGTTTGAACGATTCTTCAATGTTCCTTTGGTACATCAACCAGGTGAAGTATTCAAATACAATAACCATGCTTCTTTGATGTTGTCTGGCATTGTTACAAAAGTTACCGGACGTTCGCTGAATGATTTTCTCAATGAGTACCTCTATTCCGTAATTGGAATGGAAAAACCTATTTGGAATCAAGTTGGAAATGTCAACTTTGGAGCAACCGGATTACAGATATCAGCCAATGATATGGCACGATTCGGATTATTATTGCTAAATGATGGAAATTGGGATGGAACACAAGTTGTGTCCAAAGAATACCTCGATTTAGCAACTAGTTTAAGGGTCGAAACAAAAGCAATCAGTTTCCAATACGATTATGATAAATATGGGTATGGATATCAGTTCTGGATGAACAGCTTTGGCGATTATCGATGCGCAGGAGCATATCAGCAATATATCGTTATCAATAAAGAGTATCATCTCGTATTTGTTGTGAAATCATATGAGGAAAGAAATGTCCTTCGTTTGTTTGAAGAATACATTCTAAAAGCAGCAAAAACGGGTTGGAATTATTGCGATTATTCATTACGTGACTATACAAGACGCTTTAAGATTAATTCTCAAGAAATCATTGAAAAAGAAAAAGAAATCCGATTTGGATAAAATATCAAGAGGTAAGTCATAGATGGTGGACTTATCTCTTGTTTTTTGGTATAATATCTTAGAATGAAATTAGTAGGAGTATCTATGGAAATCGGACGTATAAATACCTTGTCCGTCCTACGAGAGACAGAAATCTCTTATTTATTGACGGACGGAACAGAGGAAGTCTTTTTGCATAAAAAAGAAGCACAAAAACCATATCAGGATAAGGAACGCATCGATGTCTTTTTATATTTAGACAATCAAGGGCGAATCACTGCATCTACCAAACAACCGTTGGTGATGCTAGGGGAAACAGCACTCTTGGAAGTTGTTGCGGTAAGACCCAGATATGGTGTTTTCCTGTACTATGGCATGATCAAAGATCTCTTACTTAGTTTGGATGATTTGCCAGAGGACTTTAGTTTGTGGCCCCAAGTGGGGGACAAGGTAATCGTTGAAATGATATCCAAGAACAATCAATTGTTCGGGCATATCAAAGGCAGAAAGCAAATCAAAGCCAATGAAGATCGTTTGATTTTGGAAGAAAAACAAGAAACAGATGCATACGTGATGTATTTAACTGACAACGGGCTTGTCTGTTTCACTGAGTCGTTTGATGAGATCTTTGTTCACAAGAACAACTTGAGAGAACAGTATCGAATCGGTGAACTCGTTCGTCCCAAGATCCTATCTCGAAATCCCGATGGGGAGTATGTTGGCACTTTGATAGCACAAAAAGAAATCATGTTGGAACAAGACGCATTGACAATCTTGAAGTACCTCGAAGACCATAAAGGCTTCATGACCTATACGGACAAAACGAGTCCAGAAGTCATCAGTCGAGTGTTCCATATGTCAAAAGCATCATTCAAACGCGCTTTGGGAACGTTGTACAAAGCCAAAAAAGTCGAATTATCGAATCAAAACACGAAATTGATTAAGTAGGTGAAAGTGATGGGAAGAGCCCATGAAGTAAGAGCAGCATCAATGGCAAAGACAGCTGCAAAAAAATCAAAATTATATGCCAAATTTGGAAAAGAAATCTATATGGCCGCAAAACAAGGCGGTACAGACCCTGATGCAAACCTTGCCTTGCGACGTTTGATTGATCGCGCAAAACAAGCACAGGTGCCTGGAGATGTTATCAAAAGAAATATTGAAAAATCCAAGGGCGGTTCAGGAGAAGATTATTCTCCAATTCGTTATGAAGGATTTGGTCCTGGTGGATGCACGGTTATCATCGAATGTTTGACTGATAATGTGAATCGTACCTTTGGGGAAGTTCGTAACTGTTTCACCAAAACAGGTGGCAAATTAGGTGTTGCGGGTTCTGTATCCTATCTTTATAATTTCTGTTCTCGTATTTCCTTCTCAGGAATGACAGAAGATGAAGCATTGGAAGCAATGCTGATGAATGAATGTGAAATTACGGATATTGAAAGCGATGAAGATATCGTTATCATCACTGGTCAAGCTGGAGATTTGGATAAAATCAAAGATGCTTTGACAGAATCTGGGAAAGAATTAGAGTTTTTCGAAGATCAAGTCGCCTATTTTCCAAATGATTATATGGAATTAGATGCAGAAGACGTCGACAAATTCAACCGTTTTATGAATATGTTAGACGATTTGGATGATGTTCAAGACGTCTATCACAACGTCAAACAATCCGACGCAGAATAATTGCAATACAGGGGGTCACACATGAACTTACCAAATAAACTTACAATGATTCGAATCATCATTATTCCATTGATCGTTGTGATCTATTTACTGAAAGATATTCTACCGAATTCTTTTCTAATTGTCATTGGTGTGTTGTTCGTACTAGCATCCATTACTGATTATCTAGATGGAAAGTTGGCCAGAAAGCTCAACTTAGTTACGACTTTTGGAAAGTTCATCGATCCTTTAGCAGATAAATTATTGGTGTTATCAACATTGCTGCTTTTATCCAATTACTATGCGGAAAACTTCACAGGACTCAGCATGTGGATGCCATTTTGGGTCGTCTTAATCGTTTTGGCAAGAGAGTTGATTGTAACCTCGATTCGACTTGTCGCTGTTGGCGAAGGATTAATCCTTCACGCCTCGAAATGGGGAAAATATAAAACAGCTACAACAATGGTAACCTTAGCATATTATTTCTTTATTATGCCATTTGATACAAACCTTATTAACCTCATCGGAATCGGTCTTGTCAGCATTTCTGTTTTATTGACAATCGGCTCTGGAGTGGATTACTTTGTCAAGAATAAAGCAATGATTTTAAAAACGTATTAAAGAATATTCGATAGTACCCAGTACTATGTTATAGAAACTACCTTAGGAGGAAAATATGGCTGAAAATACAAGACAAAAGAATTTAGAACTCGCGTTAAAAAATATCGAAAAAGAATACGGAAAAGGCGCTGTCATGATTCTTGGTGAAGTCGAACATATGGATATCGAAACGATTTCCACTGGATCCATTTCACTAGACCAAGCGCTTGGCGTTGGAGGCTATCCAAAGGGTAGAATCGTAGAAGTCTACGGACCAGAATCCAGCGGGAAAACAACATTCGCTTTACATGCGATCGCAGAAGCGCAAAAAGCAGGTGGATATGCTGCTTTTATCGATGCAGAGCACGCTTTGGATGCAGTCTACGCAAAGAATTTAGGAGTAGATATCGATAGCTTGATTTTATCACAACCTGACACTGGCGAACAAGCACTAGAAATTGCAGAGGCATTAATTCGTTCTGGAGCAATTGACGTGGTTGTTATCGACAGCGTTGCAGCTTTGGTTCCGGAAGCGGAAATCAGAGGAGAGATGGGAGATAGTCATGTTGGTTTACAAGCAAGATTGATGAGCCAAGCAATGAGAAAACTCTCTGGAGCTCTTTCCAAATCAAAATGTATTGCGATTTTCATCAATCAAATCCGTGAGAAAGTTGGAGTGATGTTTGGAAATCCTGAAACGACTCCTGGTGGTAGAGCGTTAAAGTTCTATTCGTCTGTACGTTTGGAGATCCGCAGAGGTCAACAAATCAAGGATGGTACCGATTTTGTCGGCAATGAAGCGAAGATTAAAGTCGTCAAAAACAAAGTGGCTGCTCCGTTTAAAACTTGCAGTGTCGACATCATCTTTGGGAAAGGAATTTCCAAAGAAGGAGAACTTGTTGACCTTGGAACAGAATTGGAAATCTTAGAAAAGAGTGGTTCCTGGTACGCATATAGCGGTAATAAAATTGGTCAAGGGCGCGAAAACGTCAAGAAGTATTTATTGGAGAATCCAGAACTCTATCAAGAGATTTATACAAAAATCCGTGAAAAAATCATCACAAAATAGAAAAACCCTTTTGCGGTTTTTCTTTTTTTTGAAGTCGAAAAAAAATGAACGAGAAATCGGAAATTATCTTTGACTAAGTGAGAAATATATACTATAATAGAAGAAGCATTAGTATATAGAAGTATGGAATTTGCCATGCGTTACATATATGAAAAATAACATAATAAAGGAGATAATAAGATGCCAGATTTTGTATGGATTATTATTTCCAGTGTGTTAGGTCTAATTGTTGGTGGACTACTTGGATTCATTCTACGAGTTGCTCTGGTAGAAAAGGGATTCCAAACTGCAAGAAATAAATCGCAGAGTATCATCGATAATGCATTTGCGCAAGCGGAGAGAATCAAAAAAGAAAAACTTCTTGAAGCCAAACAAGAGATTTACAACCTCAACCAAGAAAATGAGAAAATCTTAAAAGAGAAACGTAATGAAGCAACCGTTCGTGAGAATAAGTTGCATCAACGCGAAGAATTGTTGGAACGCAGATCCTCAAATTTGGATAAACGTGAAAGCAATTTGGACCGTAAAGAAGAGATCTTAGACAACCGAAAAACCGCAATTGACGAAAAGAACTTACAACTGGAAAACATCATTAAGGAACAAAATGAGAAGCTGTTAGAAATCGCCAACTTCACGGAGGAACAAGCAAAAGAAGTCGTCATGAAACGTGTCGAAGAAGACATGGTTGATGAAATCGATCGCTACCTCAGAGATGAAGAGGAAAAGGCCAAAAATGAGGCTCAAAAGAAGGCAAAGGAAATCATTTCCGGAGCTATCCAGAAGTATGCACAGGATGTTACTGTGGAAGCGACTGTATCAGTAGTCGCACTACCGAACGATGAAATGAAGGGACGAATTATCGGACGTGAAGGTCGCAATATTCGTACTTTAGAAGCTTTAACAGGTGTTGATTTGATTATTGACGATACACCGGAAGCTGTCGTTCTAAGCGGGTTTGACCCAATTCGAAGAGAAATTGCAAAACGCTCTTTGGAGACTTTGATTCAAGATGGACGTATTCATCCAGCAAGAATTGAAGAAATCGTGGAAAAAACTCGTGTTGAAGTCGATCAATTCGTTCGCGATAAAGGTGACGAAGCAGTCTTCGAAACCGGCATCGGTAGAATCCATCCGGATTTAACGAAAATGATCGGTCGTATGCATTTCAGAACGTCTTACGGACAAAACGCCTTGCGACATTCCATTGAAACAGCATTCTTAGCTGGAAAAATGGCTGTTGAACTAGGTGAAAATGAAATTATTGCAAAACGCGCTGGGTTACTTCATGATATCGGTAAAGCCGTGGATCATGAAATGGAAGGATCCCATGTGGATATCGGCTATTCCATCGCGAAGAAGTATCGTGAACATCCGGCAGTCCTTGATGCTATCACAAGTCATCATGGAGACCAAGAAGCAACCACCATCATCGGCGTATTGGTGGCTGCAGCCGATGCACTATCCGCCGCTAGACCAGGAGCTAGATCGGAATCACTAGAAAACTATATCAACCGACTCACTCAACTCGAAGAGATTTCTTCTGAAGTGAAGGGTGTGGAACAGGCATTTGCCATCCAAGCAGGTCGTGAGGTACGCGTAATCGTGAAACCGAACGAAGTCGATGACGCAAGAACACATGTTATCGCTCGTGAAATCAAAGAGCAAATTGAAGAACGACTCAGTTATCCTGGAACGATTAAAGTCACTGTAATACGTGAAACAAGAGCACAAGACGTGGCGAAATAAAGCATAGCCTTCCGGATATTTCGGGAGGCTTTCTTATTGGAGACTATATGGAACAATTCGATTTATACGACGTAATGGGAAATAAATTACATAAAACAATGATTCGAGGTGCAAGTAATGAAGTGGGAGAATACCATCTTGTTACTCATATTTGGTTTCGGAATTCAGAAGGGCTATATTTGGTTCAACAACGAAATAAAGCGGATGATCGCATCCCTTACCAATGGGCAGCAACTGGTGGAGCCATCCTTGCAGGGGAAGATTCCATCACCGGAACAATTCGAGAAGTACAAGAGGAAATGGGGATTCAACTAACCCATAAGGACCTCATCTATTTAACTCGATTGCATACCGAGTCTAAACCATCTAATTATCTAACAGACCTCTATTTGGTCGAGAAGGATATTCCATTGACCGATCTGACCTTAGATGAAAGCGAAGTAAAAGATGTTGCTTATCGAACAATGGATGAAATCAAACAGATGATTCAAGCCAATCAGTTTTGGTCATATGAATACTTAGATTTACTAGAAAGAAGTGAAAAATGAAAGTTTTATTTGTAGGAGATGTCTACATGGAACAAGGGCGTAAAGCCTTTGACCGCTATTTTGATTCCGTCAAGAATGAATACAAACCACAGTTTGTCGTTGTCAATGGCGAAAATATCGCCGATGGCAATGGTTTGACGGAACAAATCTATAAGGAATACCTAAAGAAAGGTGTTCATGTCTTTACATTGGGAAATCATACCTTTACAAGGAAGGATTATCCCGATGTTTTGTCTTTACCATATGTCGCAAGACCAGCAAATTATGGACCTGGGACATTGGGAAATGAATATGTGATTTATAAGTACAATAACAAAACCGTAGCCGTCATCAATCTTTTGGGTCGAATCTTTATGCGAGATCCAATTGAGAATCCGTTTTTAAAGGCGGATGAATTGTTGAAAGAAATCAAAGCAGATTATATTATCGTCGACTTTCATGCTGAAGCGACGAGTGAGAAACTTGCTTTGGCTCACTATTTAGACGGTAGAGTAGATGCAATCCTTGGAACGCATACTCATGTTCCTACAGCAGACGATATGCGTTTACCTAAGGGAACTCTGTACATTACCGATGTCGGAATGACCGGCGTGAAGTTTGGAATCATCGGCGGGGAAATCACACAAGGAATACGTAAATTCATCAGTGGTGTTCCGGAACGGGTTCGTCCTGAAACAAGCAATCTATTACAGTTTAACGCTGTGATAATGGATTTGGAACAACATACAATTAAGCGCATCAATATCAAAGAGGAATAATCCATGGATATTAGAAAAAAACCGGATCTTACGCTGGCAAGAAAGCGTTCAAAGACACCGACAATGACAATTGAATATGATCAAAACAATGAAATACAAAACCTTGGACTAGGGAAAAAATATCTCATTCAAACCCACGGATGTCAAGCAAATGAGGCAGATACAGAAATTTTAAGAGCGATGATTGAAGAGCAGAAATTTACTTTGACAGATAAAGTGGAAGAAGCAGACCTAATCCTAATCAATACATGTGCTGTACGTGAAACGGCTGAAAATAAGGTTTTCGGGGAACTAGGCAGATTAAAGAGTTTAAAAAAAGTTAATCCCGATATGATTTTGGTTGTCGCTGGTTGTATGTCCCAAGAGGAAGCTACAATTGAACGGATATTAACGAAATACAAACATGTTGATATCGTCTTGGGAACGCATAATATTCCGGAGTTTATTCATTATCTTCACTATGTAATGACAGAACGCAAACAAATGATTGAAGTGATCTCCCAAGAAGGCTCTATTACAGAACATTTACCACATGCCAGAGACAGTCGTTTTAAAGCTTGGGTAAATATCATGTATGGATGTGATGAATTTTGTACCTATTGTATCGTACCATATACCAGAGGAAAAGAACGGAGCAGAAGAAAGGAATATATCTTAAATGAAGTCAAAGCTTTAATTGAGAAAGGATATCAAGAGATTACTTTACTTGGCCAAAATGTAAATTCGTATGGATTAGATTTTGAAGAAGGCAATTATGATTTTTCGGATTTATTGTCTGACTTAGCTCAAACAGGTATCTCTCGTATTCGTTTTACCACCTCTCATCCAAAGGATTTTTCTGATTCTTTGATTGATGTTATTGCAAAATATGAAAACGTAATGCCTCATATTCATTTACCTGTTCAATCCGGTTCGGATACAGTACTTAAGAAAATGAATCGAAAATATACCAAAGAACAGTACTTAGACTTGGTTCATCGTATTTACGAAAAGATCCCAAATGCATCCATTACTACTGATATTATTGTTGGTTTTCCAACGGAAACCGAACATGATTTTTTAGAAACAATGGACCTAGTAACGAAAGCTCGTTTTGAAGGAGCATATACGTTTGTGTACTCTCCGAGAAAAGGAACTCCAGCTGCCATGTATGAAACCACAGTTTCTAAACAAGAAGCAAAAGACCGTCTTCATCGTTTGAATGAGCTTGTAAACGAGGGGTATTTAAAAGGAAATATGCGTTTTGAGGGACAGAATGTAAAGGTACTAATCGAAGGAAAATCCAAAACCAAAGAAGATGTCTATTCCGGATATACTGAAAATAATAAATTAGTAAATGTAAAATGTAGTGACCAAGAGATTGGTAATATCGTTTTGGTTCATATTACAAAAGCAAAGACTTGGTCGTTGGATGGAGAACTTGTCCGTTCTTAAACAAGCAAAACAGAAAAGAGAAAAAAAACAAGGAAATCGCCAAATTTATGCGTAACTCACTTGAATTTCTCAAAAATATATTGTACTATAGTAGTATATATTCTAAAAAAGGGTGAGAAAATGGGTAAATTAAAAACAAGAGAAGAGTATTTTGCTTTCTCGAAACGTTTGGTTGTCATTCCAACCGAGGATATCCAAAAACTATTCTTGAAGTTCAAAGTGAAATTGCCATTGTTTGTGCATGCCTTTTTATTGCGGGAAACAATCCGTTCAAAGGTCTTTGAAGAAAAACTCTACAACACTTACACCGATGAATTGAAATATCGTCTTCGTGGATATAATGTTTTTTCCATATATCCTCTTGAGTCGTTGATCGAAAAATACAACTTAGACTTTGAATTATCCAGATACAAAGAATTATTGTTTGACTTCATTTTCGTCAACATGGACGAAATGTCGTTGAAGAATAGTTTTATCAATGACTTAGAGCAGTTGCAACATAATTATGCTGTCGACTTAGAAGTGATGAAATATTCTAACTTTTACGAACTACTAAAACCTGTTTTTTATGAAGCACAAGGATATTTGGATGGAGTAAAACTCAGTGAGTGGACAGACGAAATGTTGAATTCCTATACTTTGGGTGATCTAAAAGCATTAGGAAAGAAATATGATGTCAATGTTCCAAGACGTATTAATAAAGCGAAACTGATAGAGATTCTTGCGGCGAAATTCAAGTTGACTGAAGATGAAATTGAATTATTAGGGAAGAAGAGCGTTTTGGATTTGGAAATCTATGCCAAAGAAAAAGGGTTCAAAATATCAATTGATTTAAAGAAACAAGATATGATTGAGTACATGAAGTTCGATTTAGGAATGTATCACAAACCAATGGAATCCGATTCTTATAGTTATGATATCCCTGTCGATAGTCGTGAGGATGAAGTGACAAAAGACATTGAGATTGAAGAAGAAGTTGTTGTAGAGGAAATTCAACCTGAACCACAACCAGTCTTTGTCCCTGTGGAAGAGGAAGTAGAAGAAGAACCAGTCGAACTTCCAGAACCGGAACCAATTGTTGAAGTGGAGCCGGAACCTGAGCCTGAACCAGTGATTGAACCGGAACCTATTCCTGAATCAGAACCTGTGGAAGAAGTTATCCCTGAATCAGAGCCATCCCCACAGCCACAACCAATCATCTCAGAACCAGTTCGACCAGTAGCACCAACTGTTGTTGAAGACAGTTTGTTGTCTGGAGAAGAGAAAGAACTGTTGGATGAAAAAATCAATCAAATCATCAAGAAATTCTATAAAAAACGCCGTCGTCGCAGAATAACATGGACCATCATTATTGTTTTACTTGCGCTGGTTCTTGGGTTTGTGGCGTACTCTTACTACTACTATACAATCGGTAATCCTGGTAATTTACCATTTGGTTTACCTGTATTTTGGAATTAATTTAGGAGCTTAGATGAAAGAGATAGATCCAACCATTTATACACCGATGATGCAACAATATCTAGAGATCAAAAAAGACTATAGCGATTATATAGTCTTTTTTCGACTGGGAGATTTCTATGAAATGTTCTTCCAAGATGCTTTGGTTGCTTCGAAAGAGTTGGAGATTGTTTTAACAGGCAGAGATGCCGGAGCACAAGAACGTGTTCCAATGTGCGGAATTCCTTATCACGCAGCAAGCATCTATTTGGATAAATTGGTTGAAAAGGGATATAAAGTTGCAATCGTTGAACAAGTGGAAGATCCAAAAGAAGCAAAAGGCATTGTAAAACGAGAAGTCATCAAGCTTGTTACACCTGGTACGATTATCGAAGATGGCAGTCTAAGCAAAAAAGCTAA
>QKCT01000029.1 GCA_003245625.1 Bacillota bacterium
TTGCGGTTTGTATTCTCGATAACTGGTCATTGCATCGTAAGAATCGGCGATTGAAATAATTCTTGCTTCAATCGAAATATCATTACCAGAAAGTTGTTTCGGATACCCTTTTCCATTATAGAATTCATGATGTTGTAGTACGTAGTTGGCAATAATATCCATATCACCCATGGAATGAATAATACGATATCCTTTTTCTGAATGCATTTTGATAATGCTGTACTCTTCGTCGGTCAGTCTTCCCTTTTTATTTAAGATCTCATTGGAAATCGTTATTTTACCGATGTCGTGAACTAACCCTGCGATTTTAATATCATTAATTTTCTTTTGCGATAAATCGCATGCTTTCGCTAATAAGAAGGCATAGTCGCTAACTCGCTGTGAATGTTCCTCGCTGTAAATATCTTTCTCGTATAAGGTTTTTAGTAAAGCATCGATGATCTTATTGCGAACAGAAGCAGAATCAGCGATTTTATAGAGGTACATTTCATCTTCGGCATCTTTGAGTGTCTCATCAAAAGATTTCTCCATTGTTGTTCTGGTAACGATCCCAAAAGCAACCGATATTTTGACGTTGGCAACTTCCTCGCTTTCGAGTTGTTCCAAAATGTCCTTCATTTTTGCTTCAGCGGTTTCTTTTTCGGTGTTTGGCATCATAATAGCGAATTCATCTCCACCGATTCTAGCAACAAAGTGACCACGCTCTTTGATGTGTTCTTCTAAGATAGTTGCTAGACGTTTTAAAATCTGATTCCCAGCATGATGTCCAAAACTGTCATTGATAATTTTTAATCCGTTGATATCCAAGATAGCAGTTGAAAATGGAAGATACTTTTTGTAGTCAAGTTTCTCTCTTTGTTCCATGAAATATCGACGATTGTATAAATCCGTTAAAGCGTCATGAATACTAGCATATAATAGTTTTTCTTGTTCTAATTTCAATCTTGTAACATCATGGATTACTCCATGAACTTTGAATGGTTTTCCTTCTTCATCAAACTCCATCGTAGCGATGGAATTGATATAATGAACTTCACCTAAAAAGTTTTGAATGGAGAAAGTCACATTATAATCTAGATTCTCTTCAATTAATCCACGCATTGCTTCATTAAGTATCGGTCTATCTTTCGGATTCGCTGCGGTTTTTATGAGATCGTATTCAAGGATATTATCCTCATTTAATGTCAAGCCATAGATACGAAACGCTTCATCAGATGCCCAAATTAAATTAGTGTTTAAATCGAGTTCCCAAGTACCAACATGCCCGATTTCTTGACTTTTAGTTAAACGGAATAAGTTCAGAGAAATCTGATGCTTGAGTTCCAATTCGTTGTTTTTCTCTTGTATGATAGACTCATACAGCAAGTTGAAAGGCCGTAATAGATTAACATTAATCGTATTATATAAGATCAGCATTAAACCAATAAAACGTAATGATAGAGCAAAAAAGGCAATAAACTCAACTCCACTTAAAAAACGGAAGAAAAAGGTTTCAGATACAATAAGAAAGGCAAATGATATAATAATTAAGCGATTGCTCTTCTCTAGAAGAAAATCTTTTCTTACCAATAAAATAACGAAAGAAGAAATCATTAGTGCTACAATAATAGATTGAAAAATGATTTTTAAAGGAGTCAATTGGTTATTCACTAAAAATGGAGGGAATAACTCAAATAATGCGAAAGAAGTTAGAATTAGAGTGAAAAAAATGAAAAAGATAAATCTCCTGATAATCGAAAACCTTCCAGATTTATCCAAAACAGCAAAGAACATTCCAGAAGCTAACAAAAGATTGGCGCATACTTTTATAGTCGTTGCCAGATTGAACCCTTGATCAGCAAAAATATTCATATCTGGATATGCTAAACTGTGAATGAAAACTAAGAACGCATAGAATAGAATACCAGGAGACATTCTTGACATGAGATTGTTTTGACTTTTATTGGATGTTAAAGCAGCAATTGCAGCTGCAATTGCAGCGACAATTGAAATCATAAATTCGATTGAAATATGATATAACTGTGGGTTAACCTGTTGAAAATAATAGAAGAGTGGCAAGATAATCATGGTGACTATCAAGAACACTCTACCAGTGGTTTCGTATATAAAGACTTTCTTCTCCATGCAAATCCCCCCAAAACGTATACTATATTATACCCAATTTAGATACAATCTGCCAATGGTTCCCCCAAAAAAAACGAAAATATTGCTTTTTTTTTATCAAAGGTGGGAAGTTCTTTCTTTCATTGCAATATTATGTTAACATAATAATGGTGATATTATGATTAAAGGACTATATATTCATATCCCATTCTGTGATAAAATTTGCACCTATTGCGACTTTGCAAAACTAGTCGCAAATGATGAATGGAAGGAACGTTATATCAATGCTTTATTAATCGAATTAGAACATTATAGCGATCATTACGAACACCTTGAAACGATTTATATTGGTGGAGGAACGCCTTCTAGTCTATCGCTATCTTTATTGGACCAGTTGTTAACGAAAATAGAATCACTTGTTCCCATAACCAATGTCAAAGAATGGACGATAGAAGCGAATCCAGATGATATTTCCGAGGACTTTATCACTCTTTTGGAACAACATCACTTGACGCGAATTAGTTTAGGTGTTCAGACCACATCCGATCGTCTATTGCAACTGATTGGAAGAGGACATACAAAACAAGATATCAAACGAGCACTTCGCTTGATCGATGCTTCGAAAATATCTTCCTATAATCTTGACTTTATCTACGGCTTACCGACACAAACCAAAGACGAACTGGAAGCGGATTTAGCGTTTTTGATATTGAATACACCACCTCATATATCGTACTATTCTTTGATTCTAGAAGAAAACACAAAAATGCAGTTTGAGATTACCAACGAACGTTTGGAAGCTTTAGACGAAGATTTGGTAGCGGAATATGGAGAATGGATTGAAGACACCTTAAAGGAATGCAATTACCACAAATATGAGATTTCCAATTATGCCAGAGGAAATGCTTTTTCCAAACACAATCTACTGTATTGGAATCTAGAAGAATACATCGGGATTGGGATGGCAGCTGCTTCCCAATTTGACAACGCACGTTTTGTGAATCCAAGAAAAATCAGTACGTATATCAATCAAATCCATTCTGGGATATTTGATCCGATTGAAGAACCGTTTGATGAAGCAATGGAATTCCTGTTAATGGGTTTACGAAAAACGGAAGGTATATCGACTCTTGAATACAGGAAACGCTTCGGGATTCTCCCGTGGATTCGATATCCAGGATTACAGAAGCATTTGGAGAACGGATTGTTGATACAGAAGAAAGATCGTCTCTACTTCAGTACCAAAGGAATGCGTCTTTCCAATCAGGTTCTGTTAGAATTATTCTAGGAGGGTTTATGAATCGTATTAATCTGAAAGAATATATCTATTACTTAAAAATCACAAAGAATCTATCCAAGAATACAATTATGTCCTATGAAAGAGACATTGTCGAGTATCTTGATTTTATCGAAAAGAACTATGCAATCAAAGATATGAATCGAGTCGAAAAAAAACATGTGGATAATTTTGTACGTTCGCTTTCGCGGAAGAAAATCAGTCCCAAATCGATTACGAGAAAGATTTCTTCGATTCATTCCTTTCATAAATACTTATTATCAGAAAACATAGTGGATCGAGATATCATCGCGAAAGTCAAAAAACCGGTAACACCAAAGACTTTACCTACCGTATTGAATATTGCAGAAGTTGAACGCTTCATCGAAGCTGCTGTCGGTTCGGGCAAACCACTTGATTTACGTAATGTTGCTATGGTAGAATTAGCATATGGATCAGGACTTCGAGTATCAGAATTATTGGATCTTACCATTTCCGATTTACACTTGAATATGGGCCTGATCAACATTACCGGAAAAGGAAACAAAGAACGCATCGTTCCCTTGGGAGAAGAATCGATTGTCGCCTTGAGAAATTATCTTGTACAAGCACGATCGAAACTAGAACCAAAAGCATCTGATGTGGTCTTTGTCAACCGCAACGGAACCAAAATGAGCCGAATCGGCTTTTACAAAATTATACAAACAATCGCTGATCGCGCAGGAATTCATAAAAACATGTCTCCACATACTCTGAGACATTCCTTCGCAACTCATCTTCTCGAGAATGGAGCATCGTTACGGAGTGTACAAGAACTCCTAGGGCACGAAGACATCATGACAACAGAAATCTATACCCATGTAACGAAAAAACGCATTCAGAGCGAATATGAACTGAAACACCCGCGATCTGGTGGAAAAGAGGAAAACTAAATGAAATTTAAACGCGTATTTTTAATTGTAATCGACTCAGTAGGAGTTGGAGAATTACCGGATGCAGCCGAGTTTGACGATATTGGTGCAAATACGATAGGTAATCTAGCCAAAGCAACTGGTGGGGTACATTTACCACTACTCGGATCTTTTGGGTATGGGAACCTGACCGACATTTTAGGTGTTCCTCCCGTAGAACATCCTCGTGCAAACACGACAAAACTGAAGGAGATTTCGAGCGGGAAAGACACGATGACTGGTCACTGGGAGATTATGGGGATTAAAACAAGTAAACCTTTTAAAACCTTTACCGATACTGGATTCCCAGCTGATTTGATTCAACAAATCGAAGAACTATCCGGCCGAAAGGTGGTTGGAAATATAGCAGCATCTGGAACCGAAATCATCGATCAACTAGGACCTCATCAAATGGAGACCGGAGATTTGATCGTGTATACTAGCGCTGATTCTGTCTTACAAATCGCAGCTCATGAAGATGTCATTCCTTTAGAAGAATTATATGATATTTGTCATAAAGTGAGAGAGTTGACTCTCCAAGAAAAATGGCGTGTTGGTCGCATTATCGCAAGACCATATGTGGGTAATCCGAAAGATGGATTCAATCGGACTCCAAATCGTCACGATTATGCATTAAGCCCTACAGGAAAAACAGTTCTAAATATCTTAGAAGAACAGAAATTCGACGTGATATCGGTTGGTAAAATTCGCGATATCTTTAATGGTTCTGGAATTACCGACCACTATTCGATCCAATCCAATCATCACGGTATGGAAATTACAACCAACCTAACAAAAAAGGATTTCACCGGACTTTGTTTTGTCAATTTAGTTGACTTTGATGCGAAATACGGTCATCGCAGAAATCCTCAAGGGTATAAAGAAGCGATGGAAGAATTCGATCAAGATCTTCAAGTGTTGATTGATAACTTGAATTCCGATGATTTATTGATGGTCACTGCTGATCATGGAAATGATCCAACACATCACGGTACAGATCATACAAGAGAGTATATCCCATGGTTTATCTATGCCCATGACTTCAAGGGAAGAATGTTGCCAATCGGAGAAACATTCGCTGACATTGGAACCACGATAGCAGACAACTTCAACTTAAAAGGAACCGAATACGGGACCAGTTACTTATCGTTATTAGAATAAAAGAAAATGCTTGCGATTTGCAAGCATTTTTTATTCGGAAATATAATTTGCAAGTTTACTTTTTCGAACCAGATCTTTGGTTTCTTTTGCCCGTCGTTTTTCCATCCGTTTTTCATTGGTTTTGACGACTTGCTTAATGACTTTATTGTTTTGTGCTGCCTTTAGGTAAGGATAGTACGTTTTTAGTATTTTATCAAACGCTGTGCTAAGACTAGTGTAGTAGCGCTGATTTTCGATAAGAGAATTATTGTACTCTTGGGTCAAATTCTGAATTTCTGTTTGGAATGATGTCGTTTGTTTTTGATCATTGACTTGATAACGTTTTTCTAATGCATCGAGTTCCAAACGTTTTTGATTGATTTCCTTTTCAGAACTTTTCAGAACGGTGGAACGCAGGTGATCGATATTGTTATAGATGCCTACCAATTCCTTGTCTAAATCCTTCATTTTGACAGAGTGCTTGAATTCTACTTTTTCAATGTTTTTGGAGTATTCCTCTTTTAAAAGATTCCGTTCATCTTGAAGTTGTTCGATTTGAGATAGATAGAGATCTTTTTCAATCTGTGGTTGTTCTTCAAAGAAAACCACCAAATAATCTTGAATTAGTTCTTTTGTTGCTTCGTCCAAATCCTTTTCAGCTGCTCGTATTTTTTGATTGTGTCGTTCTTTGATGCGTTCCAAAGAACGGTAGAAGGTTGGGTCTAGAACATTGACTTTATTTTCTAAATAAGGTTTTAGTGATTCGAATCGATTCTTTGCATCTTCATAAAGTTGAGTCATCTCCTCGATGGTGTCGTTACGAATTGTTTCGGCATCGCGAAGAGCGATTTCTAAATGCGCATCGAGTTCACGTAAACGACGTCTAGCATCACTAATCACTTTATCATTGGCAATTTGTTGCTCGATCGATGTGATTAAGTTATCATGAACTTTCTTATTTTGTTCGATCTGCTTTTCATAGACTTTAATTTGTTTTGTATCTTCAATTTCCTGAATCATAAAGGAATCATAATATAATTTAGCCTGATATTCATCGCTAATGTTCTTTTCTCGATCTTGATAGGATTTGATTCGATGTTTGACAATATCGGTGTAATATTGTCGTTCTTCATCAAATGCTTTCATGATGGATTCCACACGCAACTTATACTCATCGTTTGCCAGCATTAATTGTTCGCTGGAAAAACGCATTTGATTCTCAAATGTGGTTAGAATGAATTCATTGTTGATTTTGCTTTCCTCATTTACACGGTTAGATTGCAATACTAAGAACCGCTTTTCGTTTTCATACAATGTAGTATAATGCAACGCTAGAATGTCATATTCCTTGAGAGCAAGCTTGATCTTGCTAGCGGCGTCGACGACTTTGATATTATGTGATTCTTGATCGCGAATATGCGATTCCAACATTTGTGTAATCATCGATAAGAATTTACGATTCAAGTTACTTTCTTTGACTAAATATTCTAAATGATAATTGATCGCTGTCTCCAAACGTTCAATCAATAGTTTTTCTTTGGATAACGAATTGTAGATTAAAGCAGAGTTTCCTTGGTTTTCAGAGAAGAAGAGTTGAATGTCTCGAAGGGTGTTTAAAATATCGATATCCTGTTCAATCATCAATTTTTCACTTTGATATGCCAATTTACTTTCAACTTCGTTGATTTGTTGTTTTAACTTCAGAGTTTTGATGTCAAAATTAACATTGATGCGATGTTCTTTGTTCATTTGTAAAATCGACAAAAAATTAATTTCGTCTTTGATAATTTTTGTCGAATTATCTCCGATGATTTGAGCCAAGAACGGGTCAATCTTCAGCAATTCGATATATAATTTGTAATATTTTTCCATCTGGAAAATTAAGTTGTGATTTTCTTTTTGGTATTCTAAGAAAATGCCTTTTTTCATTTCTAAGAAATCACGCGTAATGTGTCTGCTTTTTTTCTCCAAATCGTGGAGCTCTTTTGGATAGCGAATGGCTTTGTTATAGCGATTAATCAAAGTTTTAAGAGTAACAAACCCTTGATCTTCCGCTTCCGCAATCTCTTCTTGATATTGTTTAATATAAACTTGTGGGTTGTAGAAGAAGTCAACGTTGTCAAACAACTCGTTTCCACGTCTCTTTTTGAAACGATCAAGAGTCTTTTCGTATAACTCCAAATACTCTTGATGAAGAATTCCTTTGACTTTTTCTTCCTGATCCATTAAATGTTGCTTAAAGGTATCTAATTGAGCAATTTTATCCGCAATCATGGATTTCATTGCCGGGGAACTTGGGTCGATATCCAAAGAGAATGTAAATTGATTATCCATAAAGAAATCCATTTCTTGACGATAGAATGCATTTACATCATTTAATTTGGAATTCTTTTGTTGAATTAAAAGTGAAATTCGATCATCCATATCCGTGATTTCTTTATCGAGTTCCTGGAATGAACGGAGAATCTCTTCTTGATAGTGATTTAATGTTTCATCAAATTCGGAAGCTTTCTCCCAGAAGAATTGATACAGATCTTTATAATCAAGTATTTGATTGGTATACAAGTCTTTAAAGCGCTCGAAGAAGTTGTATTTCACTTGGATCATTGCTTTATTTAAATAATCCAAAGAGTCGATTCTCTCTCCGGCTTGATTGTATTCGTAATGAAGAATATTGCGATTTTCATCATGAATTTTATCTTCGGTTTCGGAAATAATTGCTTGACGATCAACAATGACGGTTTCTTCATGGTAAAAGACACTATCTTTAAGGAGCTCTGCTTTTTGTTTGAGCTCGGATAGTGATTGTTCGGCTTCATGTAAATTGTTCAGAGTCGTTTGTTTATGACTCTTGGCGTGTTGCTGGATCGATTCATGGAAGTCATCAAAGAGTTTTTGTTCCTTATCCGACGCCATTTTGACTTTTTCTTCATATTGTTTGAAATTGTCAAAACGATCCACCTTGAAGTTGTCCGACATGTAATCTCCTTCGTTATGTGTTGATAATCCGTTTTTGGCGATCAATTGATTTTTGGGTTTCTTTGTTTAATTCCTCACGAGTTTTCTTACTTTTTGTAATCGTATCGCGATAGGTGTTGGCAGTAGACTTAATGATTTTTTCATGCAATTGTTGGATATTATCAAATGGCATGTACAATCTAGAATTGGATTCCAATATTTCATTATTTCCGCTTTGGTTCAAAAGATACTCTTTATAGTTTTCGGTATATTCGGAGTTGATTTTTGCGAATTGATTGAGATAATCAAATTCTAGATGTTGAATCCGATTATACAAAGCAACATAGTCGTCAGGGAGTCGCTTTTTAACGGAATCTATTTCTTCCAAGTATTTTGGTCTGGAAACGAACTTATCACGCTCGATTTCCGACATACGATGTTGTAATTCTCTTCCTTTTTGCACGACAATTGCGTGTTTTTCTTTTTTGGAAGTCAAGTAATAATTATTCTTATCTACTGGTAATTGATTGATTTTTGTTTCCAATAATCCAATTGTTCTAGAAGCTTCTTGATCCTTCGCTTCATATACGGTTTTAATATATGCAAGTTCTTGGGTGTTGGCATCCTTATCTGTGATTTGGATGGATTCCAATGCTTTTTCAAATGAAGTAAATTGTTTATCCAAAGCTTTCTTTTCTTTGAGAAACAATCGATCCAAGAAGGAAAGCATTTGTTTTAATTCTTTATGCGAGGCGGACGCTATGTGGTTCCTCTGAAAGCGGAATTCAAAGGCAAGATCCAGGGCATCATCCACGACCAAAGCGCCAGCGGGGCCACGCTGTTTCTGGAGCCACTGGCAACCGTCGAACTCAA
>QKCT01000020.1 GCA_003245625.1 Bacillota bacterium
GTTCTATGACACACCGTTGTATAATTCTCAATTGAAATATTACGACGATGTCGTTCCTTTACTACAAATTGTATTAAAAGGTAGCGTGGATATGTATGCTTCCTATCTGAATTACAACAGTTTAGGAAAAGAGACTCTATTGAATCTCATTGATTTTGGAATCAATCCTGCATATATTCTATCTTATGAGGCTTCCTCAAGATTAAAAGAAACCGATATTGCCTACCTATTTACTACTCAGTATGATCTGTGGAAAGCAAGCATCGTATCAGAATACAATTACATCAACGATGCATTGAAACATGTGAATGGCGCAAAAGTAGAAGACCGTATGGTATTAGACTATGGAATTGTGAAAGTCACTTATGATAATGGTGTCGATATCTATATCAATTACACCACGCAAGATTATACAGATGGTACAGTAATTGTAAGTGCTATGGACTATTTATTGGGAGGTGTATCCGGATGAAACGCTTCCTAAATAAGGTGGGTGGCTTTTTCAAGAAGCAACTACCTCGAATCGCTAAGAAAGTCAAAACGTTTACGGTTCAAAATACACCAAGAGAATTGATTTTCTTTCGAATCATAAAATTCCGCAAAAGCAACCGGGGAAGACAAGCAATGATTGGGTATTCCTTTATCCTGATTTGGATTATTGGATTCTTAATTTTCTCGTTATATCCTGTTTTTTACAGTTTATATCTCAGTTTGTTTAAAGTTCGCTTGGACGGTGCGGATATTCAAATGACATTTGAAGCCTTCAACAATTTCAAGGCTGCCTTTGTCTTGGATCCGTATTTCGTAGAAATCCTGCTTAGTTATATTCTCAATACCATCGTCAATGTTCCGGTTGTCATCGTGTTCGCTTTGATTATTGCGATGTTAATCAATCAAGACATCAAGGGGAAAGGGTTCTGGAGAACCGTATTCTTCCTTCCGGTTATCATCTCTTCTGGTCCTATCATTGGGGAATTAATCGACCAAGGAGCGACGACTTTGCCTTCCATTGAGGATTATGGCTTCGTGAATCTCATTTTAGATAATATCGGCAGCTTTTTAGCCACCCCGATTCAAAACCTCTTAGAAACGATTCTATTGGTTTTGTGGTTCTCGGGAATTCAAATCTTAATTCTCTTGGCTGGGTTACAAAAAATCGACCGATCGATTTATGAAGCATCGATGATTGACGGAGCGAGTCCTTGGGAATCGTTCTGGAAAATTACCTTACCTTCGATTATGCCGTTGATTTCTGTTTCGGTGATCTATACCGTTGTGTCGATGTCCGTCTTTAGTCTTAATGAAGTTATTATTTACATTCGAACTATTATGCTTGGAGAATCCACGATTGGAACATTGATTACCGGCTATGGATACTCCGCTGCATTGGCATGGATTTATTTCTTCGTGATGGTCGGAATTATTCTGTTATTTATCGGGCTTCTGAATATCAAGAGTCTCAATCTCAAAAATGTTCGAGAAATGAGAAGAAGAAGGAGGTCGAGAATATGAAACGCTTTCGTAGAATAAAGACCTTCTTTACCGATACGGTTGCATTAATGAAACAAAAGCAATACAAAGAGATTGGAAACAAATTCAAACGATTCTTCGTCGGAATGAAGTTCACCGATGGTTTGTTGTACAAGATTTTGATCTATGGCTTGTTAATCAGTTTAGGATATATTTATCTCTATCCGATTCTCTATATGTTAACCAATAGTTTTATGACGATGGCAGATATCATCGATGTCTCAGTCAAATGGATCCCATCTTCTTTGAACTGGGAAAACTACCAATTGGTTTGGGAAGCTATTAATTATCCAGTTGCCTTAAAAAATGCGTTTATTCTTGCAATTTTCCCAGCATTATCCGCAACGGTATCGAGCGCTATTATCGGCTATGGATTTGCCCGCTTTAACTTCCCGTTGAAGAAATTGTTGTTTGTGCTGATGATCGCAACATTTATCATTCCACCACAAATTACGATGTTACCAACATTTAGAATGTATTCCAAGTATGAATTGTTGGGATCTTTAAAAGCTTTTATTTATCCAGCGATTTTAGGACAAGGGTTGAATGGTGCAATCTTCATTTTGATCTTCTATCAGTTCTTCCGTATGATTCCAAAGAGTCTAGAAGAATCCGCACAACTGGATGGCGCAAGTCATTTCCAAGTATTTTTGAAGATCGCGATTCCACTAGCAGTCCCTTCCATTATCATTGTATTCTTATTCAGTTTTGTTTGGTACTACAATGAAACCTATTTATCCGGTCTCTTCCTGCGCGGAAGCGATCTGTTGACTTTACCGTTACGAGTCGATCAATATATCAACAACTACACCAGTATCTATCCGGAAGGCAGCCGCGCCAGAGAGTTGATGCAAGCCGTCAAACTCGCAGGGAACGTATTGACCATCCTACCGTTACTCATCATCTATTTCTTTACTCAGAAATACTTCGTGGAAAGTATCGATAGAACTGGTATTACAGGAGAGTAATCTAATGAAAAAATTAACGATATTATTCGGTGTGCTGCTCTTGGCATTCCTCGTTGGTTGTCAATCGAACACAACGACAACCAACCAAATTACAACAGATAATCAAACCACAACCTCACTATCCTCTGATTTGACCACGAGCCTTGTTTATGATGACAGGTCTTTGGTGCCGGATGCTTGCGCTTCTTTGGAAAACATTGACGACTGGCAACCGGTATGGTGTGATGAATTTGATTATGAGGGATTACCAAATAGCGATCTTTGGAGTTATGACACCGGTGGTGGCGGATGGGGTAATGGCGAAAGCCAATACTACACCAATGCCGATTCAGACAATGCTTATGTATCCGATGGAACACTTAAAATTACCGCTTTAAAAGAATCCTATATGGGTAGCGAATATACCAGTGCACGCCTCGTTTCGACAAACAAAGGGGATTGGCTATACGGAAAGATTCAAGTTCGTGCCAAATTACCGAGTGGCGACGGCACCTGGCCGGCAATCTGGATGTTACCGACGGATTGGGAATATGGCGGTTGGCCATATAGCGGTGAAATCGATATTATGGAACATGTCGGTTCTGACCCATACAAAGTGTATGGAACCATCCATACAGGTGCATATAATCATAATTTGGGAACCCAAATCGGTTATTCCAAAACGGTCAATACCGCTGAAACCGAATTCCATGTCTATGAATTGGAATGGGAACCGGGACATATGGAAGTTTTTGTCGATGGTGTCAGTTATGGAACATTCGGATACAATCCGATGTTAAATGTGAACATCGATAACGAAGATGCATGGCCATTTGATCAACGATTCCATTTGATCATGAACTTAGCAGTAGGCGGTTCATGGGGTGGATCGATCGATGATGAGATTTTCCCACAGACCCTAGAAGTTGATTACGTACGCGTATATCAAAAAGATTATGCAGGCATGGATCAGTCCGCACCGGATGCGGTTGAAGATTTAACGTTATTGGATCAAACAGAAGATACGATTAAAATCACTTGGGACAAAGCAAGCGATGATGTAATGGTCAAAGAATATGAAATCTATGTCGATTATGCTTTAAAAGGAAGCACTTCTTTAAACGCTTTTCGGATTGAAGACTTAATGCCAAATACACTTTACCGTATCGATGTCGTCAGTGTTGACTTCGCTGGAAATCGAAGTGTCGAAGCCACTTTGAATGCGAGCACGGAAACCGTGCGCACTATCTTAGGGGTCATCGAGGCGGAAAGCTATGATTCTTCCTATGGCATCTACCGCCAGACTACAAGCGATGTATCCGGTGATCAAGAAGTCACGAATATCGATACCAATGATTATCTGGAATACGTTCTATTGGTTCCAGAATCGGGAACTTATACGTTAACATTGCGAGTTGCGAGCGCATCCGCTTCGGAAATCAAAATGTATCGGGACAGTCTATTATTGCCAATCACAACGATTTCGATTCCGGCTACTGGAGGAGATAATGTATGGGCAGATGTCATTAGTAACAATTTCAATTTGACAGAAGGGCTTTATACGTTTAAAATAAAAGCTAGTGTTGGAGGATTCATTCTGAATTATTTTGAATTTAAGAAGGTGGAGTAATTGGTTACAATCAAAGATATCTCACGAATATCCGGGTACAGCGTCACAACCGTTTCCAAAGCGTTGAATGACTATCCGGATATCGCGACCAAAACCAAAGAACATATCAAACAAATCTGTGAAGAAGTCGGTTATATTCCAAATGCGACCGCACAGAGTCTTGTCAGTAAAAAATCCTATACGATTGGCATCATTTTTGAAGAAATGTCAGGCGTTGGCTTGCAACATCCACTGTTCTCAAAAATCTTAGAGAGTTTCAAATCCGAAGTGGAACGCTACGGATATGATATTCTCTTCTTATCCAAGCAACAAGGAAATGGCAATGCCGGTTCCTATTATCAACATAGCATCCGCAAACAGGTGGAAGGAATCTTAATCTTGTGTGCGGAATTTAACTCGGAAGAGATGCATGAATTATACAACAGCGATATTCCTACTGTTATCATTGATTTTCATCAAGAAAATATTTTGAATATTACTTCCTCCAATGAAGATGGAGTCAAACAAGCTGTCGAATACTTAATCCAACTTGGACATACAAAAATTGCTAATATCCATGGATCGTTAAAAACCTATATTGGAGATCAAAGAGAACGTTGTTTCTTAGATGAAATGAAAGCACATCATCTCGATGTTCCTCAAGACTATTTGGTCAGCGGAGAATTGTTCACCAAAGAAGAAGGATATGTGGCCATGAAACAAATCTTGGCTTTACCGAATCAACCGACCGCAATTATTTGTGCTTCGGATATGTTGGCGATTGGAGCGATTAAAGCGATTCAAGAAGTTGGATTGGATGTTCCAAAAGATTATTCCATTATTGGATTTGATGGTATCAATGCCGGACAATTGATTTCTCCTACCTTGACAACGATTTGTCAAGATACGGAACAAATGGGTATGACAGCCGCGAAACAAGTATTGAAGATGATCAAATCAAAGAAACGGATGCGCAATGGACAAACCATTACCGTGGAAACATCTCTCTTGGAAGGAGAAACGACCAAACCGTTATGAGAAAACTGATCAAACACTATGATTTTACCAATATGGACCATTTGCCGGAATCGGATTTCAATATTCAGGTTGGCGATAAATGGGCGAACAACGAGTTGCAACAATATACTGATCATCCCGAAAATCTGTTTTTTCACCAAGGATTAGTCTTGCGAGCCACGTATCAAAAAGGGATTTATAAAAGTGCTAGAATCAATACCAAAGACAAATTCTTTTTCCAATATGGGCGCGTGGAGATCATCGCGAAAGTCCCAAAAGGAAAAGGAACTTGGCCAGCACTATGGATGATGAGTCAAGAGTCTAGATATGGACATTGGCCAAAAAGTGGCGAAATTGATATCATGGAACACGTTGGAAAAGACATCGATCGTATTTTCTTATGTCTTCATACAGAAACCTATAATCACACCAACAAAGAACAGTACTATTTTGAAACGGTTCTTCCTAACGCAACCACTGAGTTTCACACCTATGCCATCGATTGGGATTTTGAAAGTATCACTTATTTCATCGATGGAAAACAAATGGTACGCTATTCAAAATTCGATAAGGAAGACCAAACCCACAAAGGGTGGCCGTTCGATCAACCATTCTTTTTGATTTTAAATCTAGCAGTCGGCGGAAAATTTGGTGGCGAACCAAACCATATTCATTTTCCACAAGATTTTATCATTCGCGATATCAAAGTCTATCAATAAAGAGGCAATCGCCTCTTTTTTTTGGATTCAAACATGTAAACGGTTGTGGATTAGAAGTTGAATTATCACAATCCAATTGGCTCATGTTATAATAGAAGAGGTGATACTTATGAATATCATGCATTTACGTTATGCAGTCGAAATTTCCAAAACAAAATCGATCAATAAAGCGGCAGAAAACCTCTTTATGAGTCAACCCAATTTAAGCCGTGCTTTGAAAGATCTCGAATCCTCCATCGGAATCGATATCTTTCAGCGAACCTCAAAAGGGATGGTTTTAACTTCAAAAGGGGAAGAATTCCTGATTTATGCGCAAAAGATTCTCGATGAAATCGATGAAATTGAAAACTTATATAGCAATGTCCCCGATTCCACGACACAACAGTTTTCCATCTCGGTACCTCGATCGAGTTATATCTCTCATGCATTTTCGGAATTTGCCAAGAACATTGATTTAACCAAAAAAGCAGAAATATTCTACAAAGAAACCAATTCTCTTCGTGCCATTCGAAATATCATGCAAGAGAATTATAAACTCGGAATTATCCGCTACCAAACGCGCTTTGAAAACTATTTTCGTTCGATGCTGAAAGAAAAGGGATTGAAATCGGAATATATCACAGAATTCTATTATAGTGTGTTGATGTCCAAACACCATCCATTGGCTGAAAAAGATATCTTGCATCTTGAGGATCTGGAGGGATATGTCGAAATTGCTCATAGTGATCCATTTGTTCCCACGCTTTCGATGAAAGAAATCAAAGAAGCAGAACTACCTAGCAATATCGAACGTCGCATCTTTGTTTTTGAACGAGCATCTCAGTTCAATCTCTTGGAAAACGTACATACCACTTATTTATGGGGTACCCCAATTCCGAAGCATCTATTGGAGAAATACGGGCTTGTCATCAAAGAATGTGCAGACCGCTGCAACTTATACAAAGATGTCCTCATCTTTAAGGAGGACTATGAATTATCGGATCTCGATAAAGCCTTCATTACCGAGATTACCAAGTCAAAAAGAACCATTCTACATCCGAAAAGTTAGTTCCTAGGAACTGACTTTTTTTGTTATATCGATACAGTTATATCGATATGCAATATTTACATTATGCAAGCCTCTTTTCCAGGTGTAAGATTAAGGTGTGGAAAGAGGTGTTTGTCCATGTTGCAGAATACTAGAACAGAAGCGGTACTTGAACGGTTACCCATTTACTACGAATACTTACGAAAACTACCCTCAGAAGAAAATGTCTCAGCACCAATTCTGGCAAAAGCTTTGAACCTTGGCGAGGTTCAGGTCCGTAAAGACCTGGCTCTCGTTAGTCACAAAGGAAAGCCAAAAACCGGATATGAAAAGAGCGAGCTCATGGCTGATATCAAGAACTACATGGGATATGACCAGAAGACAAAAGCAGTATTGGTCGGGCTCGGTAAACTCGGAAGCGCATTATATGATTACGAAGGGTTTCAAGAATTTGGTATCGAGATTGTCCAAGCCTTTGATCGAGAACAAACAAGACTCACGAAGACAATGGATTCTTTCACATCCTACTGTATTACCGAACATATCGAGGTTGGGATTATCACCGTTGATGAGGTTCATGCACAGGAAGTCTGTGATCTAATGGCGACTACTGGCATCCGAGCTATTTGGAATTTCGCTCCCGTGCGACTCAACGTACCCGATTACATCATCGTGCAAAACGTCAACATGGCAACCTCCCTTTCCATCCTTATCAAACACATGAGAGATCAAATAGAAAATCAGGTGAATCTATGAACATCCAAGGAATCGATTCTGTCGAACGTTTGACAGAAATCATGAATGAAACGAGAAAAGCACAAAAAGAATTTGCGACCTATACCCAAGAACAAGTGGATCGAATTTTTACAAAAGCTGCAAAAATGGCAAATCAAAAACGGATTGCTCTTGCCAAACTTGCGGTAGAAGAAACCGGTATGGGAATTGTCGAAGATAAAGTCATCAAGAATCACTTTGCAGCAGAATATATTTATCATGCGTACAAAGATACGAAAACATGTGGAATTATCGAAGAAGATGCTTCCTACGGTACTGTAAAAATCGCCGAACCAGTCGGTGTGGTAGCGGCAATTATTCCTACAACCAATCCCACATCCACTGCTATTTTTAAGACCTTGATTGCATTGAAAACAAGAAATGCAATTATCATAAGCCCTCATCCAAGAGCAAAGAACTCCACCATTGAAGCAGCTAAAATTATATACGAAGCGGCTTTGGAAGCGGGAGCACCAGAAGGAATCATCCGTTGGATTTCAAAACCGAGTTTGGAAATCAGTAACCTCTTGATGAAAGAAAGTGACTTAATCTTAGCTACTGGAGGACCTGGTATGGTGAAAGCCGCCTATTCCAGCGGGACTCCGGCAATAGGAGTTGGTTCAGGAAATGTACCAGCAGTCATCGATTCATCGGCTGATATCACCTTAGCAGTTAACTCGATTATTCATTCAAAAACATTTGACAACGGAACGATTTGTGCATCGGAACAAGCGATTATCGCATTAGAAGATGTCTATCAAACTGTCCGTTTAGAATTACAAAACCGCGGCTGTCATATCCTTACGAACGGAGATACAGAAAAAGTTCGAAAAACAATCCTTACCAATGGATCCTTGAATGCCAACATCGTTGGTCAAAGCGCAGTCAAAATTGCCAATTTGGCGAATGTCACCGTACCAGAACATACAAAGATACTGATTGGCGAAGTCGAAGACGTTTCTATGGATGAAGAATTTGCCCATGAGAAACTATCACCAGTCTTAGCGTTATATAAAGCATCCGATTTCAATGATGCAATGGCAAAAGCCGAACGTCTCATTGAAGACGGAGGATATGGTCACACCGCATCCATCTATCTCAACGAACAAACCGCAGGAGAGAAGCTTCAGTTATTTCAAGCGAGAATGAAAACCGGACGGATTCTCGTTAACACACCGTCTGCCCATGGCGGTATCGGAGATTTATACAATTTCCGCTTGATTCCTTCGCTTACTTTGGGATGCGGATCTTGGGGAGGAAATTCTGTCTCTGAAAATGTCGGAGTAAAACAATTACTCAATTACAAAACCGTTGCCAAAAGGAGAGAAAACATGATGTGGTTTCGTGCCCCTCAAAAAATCTTTACCAACCAAGGATGTCTACCTGTTGCATTGGATGAACTCGCAATGGAACATAAAAAACGCGTTTTCTTAGTTACGGATTCGTTCTTGTATCAAAGCGGTGATACCAAAGTCGTAGAAAACAAACTCAAAGAAT
>QKCT01000042.1 GCA_003245625.1 Bacillota bacterium
TCATAAGGTTTTATCCTTTTCTTTCTCCTTCAGGATAATTTTTTTTAAAAGCAAAAAATCCCCAGCAGCAAAAGATACTTTCGATGTTCCTTCTAAGAAACACTCTCCTTGTTTTGGATATCTAAACTCTCCCGTATATTCAAACCCCTCGATCTCTGGTAATTCAATTTCGACTTTCATTCTTTTGTTTCCTTCTCCATTCGTTGTTGTTTCTTCCTCGCTCCAAAGTAACCCCACCATACCAATCGATTCTTGTTCTCGATCATCCTTTTCTTTTCCCCCATCGATTGGTCTTTCCATAAGGGTCGAGGGATGGATTGTTGAATTTGTTGGTGGGCAATTGAGAGTTTTTTGCTGTCGATCATTCCACAACTCCTTCCACATCCACGCTCGAAATCAACCCCACCACTTGTTGATGGCTAAAAGTTTCCTTTTTTGCCCACTTGTTGATCTTTCCTAGGAGATGTGCTTTTACTTGTCTACCCCCCTCGATCTTGAGTTCCTTGTTGAAGTCTATTTTTGTTGTCATACCCTATCTCCTTTCTCAATATATTTCTGAATTGCTTCCTCATCTCCAAGAATTGCCTTCGCCACAACCAAGAGAGAAGCCCCCACAACCTTTAGACTATACGAACGATCCAATGAATTGTTCACGAAGTCAAGGATATCTTGGGAACAATTTTCAATTATTTTCTCTGTTTCTTTGATCATGATTTTTATGTTCTGTTGCCCAATCTATCTTTTCAAAATTCTCCCTTCTCTTTTTCCAATCGGGAGAACGATTGTCCTTCGACCCCTTCCCACTCATCTCACAAACCCCGCTAAGATAGCAAGTCCAAATCCCACCAAAAACCATCCTATTCGATCAAGGGTAAGTATAGATCGTTTCCTTCTATATGTCGATTGCACCAATGCGTTCGTGTGATTGATGTGTTTTATTGTTTGTTTCTTTTTCATTCGTGATTGTTATTTTTAAAGAAGGGTTTCATGGCTATTTTGGAGTTGGCAAGTTGTTATAATGGGTTGTTAGGCAAATGTCGTCCGTCAAATATACGTTGATTTTGCTTATTGTCGGTTACGATTACTTCATCAAAAAAAGACATCCTAATCGCCTCTTCTTCATCGTTCGTTTTAGAGAAGATTCCACCACAAACATATTCAATTGTAAATCTATGCCTAACAAGGCGTTTTAAGAAATTCCGCTTTGCTCCATTTCTTGTAGTTCGATCATTCATTGTGAGCTCCATTCTTAAACTTGTGGTTAGAAAAATTAAATCCAGTGCCGGCCAGACCGAATAAAACTTGTAAGCCTTTCAGTCTTCCCACAATGAATACATGCTCGTTTCATGTTCTCGTCTGTGTATTTCCAGCTATGCATTCCAATGGAACAAAGTGGATTTCTAACAAGGCGAGTGAAGGAATGCCGCGAAGCACCATTCCGTTTTGATTCTGTATCTTTACTGTTCATTCGCGTCATCCCTCCTCTTGGCGTTAGCGTTCCCAATCGACTTCGATATAAATCTCTTGGTTATTAACCAGCGCATTGTGAAGCACATCTTTACCCAAGATCCTTTCTACTTCTTCGAGGTGCGCCGCCACGTTTCGCAAATCCATTTCTTCGATTCGCGTATCAACACTCAATTGAGGATTGATGTCTATCTTCTTCAGATCCATGAATTGATCCGGTGTGATTGTAATTTTCATAAAAATAAAGGTTACGCTAACAACACGATCGATGAGAATGCCTAATGCTTCGCATTGGCATCCATCATCTCACGGTTATCAAATAAATCACCATGTCGTGTAAGATGATTCGGAAACACACCCTCCAAAAGTTGTGTAACCACCACCAGACCCATGTAAAGATGGACACTTATGTTCATCGTCCCCAAAAAATTCTAAACAAATATCATTAAACTCATCATCTGATAACAAGGCAGTGGTTTGAATGCCGAGTGTCTCCGGCTTCGTTTCGTCTTCTGGTTTATTTACATTTTTAGTTGTCATAATCTTCCTTTTGTTTACTGGCATCACACACTTGGGCGTTCGATAAAATTGAATTATGGACGGATTCAGCCGTAGTGTGTTCTTCGAGCAGTTCACGAATCAACGCCAGTGCGCTTTGATCAACAAAGAAAGACAGTCCAATCGCGAACACGATTAACATCCACGTAACTGGATGCCATTTTCTAAATTTTGCGACAATTTGCACATCCCTATCACGATAAGTTTCTACAACCTTTCCATCCAATTTTAGGGCGAAAGTGTAATATCCAACCTTGCCAAGCAACGGAAATCGCCATCGAACAAACCAGTGGAAAGAATGCCTTACATCTCCGGTTTGTGCCGCCTTGTATAGTTTTTGCTTATCTTTTTCCTTATTCATATTATTTCCGTTTTCTACAGGCATCATTCACTGGAAGCGTTATAAAACGATACCTAAATTTTTAGCCTCTTCCCACATTGCGTCGCGATTACTAGAATGCCAGTTTTCCTTGTTTTTCCACAATTCTCTAAGTCTCGACTCTAGAACTTCTTTTGGCTCTTCAACCTGCTCAACGGTGATCTTATATTTCCGAATCAAGCACATCCCATTAAAACAACGAGGCTCCGTTATTGCGTTTGATGTAATTGTTCGTGGTTGAAATGTCGTAAATGTTTTATTCATAATCTTATAACAATCTAGTTGGAGTAATGCCGAGTAGCTCCAAGGTTTATATTTGTTTGTCGTAGAGTCGGCATACTTCACCGCTGCGTTATGCAGATAGCCATTTATCCCTTTCGTGTCTTAGTTCCACCATTATTTGTTCAACTGTTTTCAATGATCCGTCTTTGTTTTTATTGAACGGATTAAGAGTTTGATAAAACTTTTTGGTCTTTTGAAGAACCCTTCCGTTTTCATCCTTCCATTTCTTCGTAGCCTTCATACATACTTCATTAAAACTGTGTTTCATATTTTTATACTTGGTTAATAATTTATGCCTAACAATCCGATAGAAAAGCAACGGCGAGACGCTCCATTTCGGTATTCACTCTGTTTCGCCGTGCTTCATCGAGGCGTTAGCAAAATTTATAATATTGAGTTCTTCCGGTCCCCTTACAGTGGTCACAACGATATGTATCAATCTTTCCGCATACATAGCCAATATGGTAGCCCTCACCTTCACACCATCGACACGGAATATCCCTCAATTTCCAGCTAACAATACGGTTGAAGGAACTCCGCGAAGCTCAGCTTCTTGAGTTCCACTTTGATTATCACATTCAGGTTTCATTCGTTACCTTCCTTTCTCGCGTCGCCCTTCAGCTCAGCGTTATATTAAAGTTTCATCTATGGTTTTCGCCTGTTTAATTATTGATTTCATCCTCCTTGATTGGAGTTGTGGCAATCGCCCATTACATAAGTAGCACCCGTCTTTTTCTCTGTCCTTTAGGTATTGCTCAACTGATTTAACAAGCCTTGATAATTTTTGATTATGTGTTGCACTCATGTAAGTATAATTTAGATATAACAAAACGCTCGAACTAACCGCGAGTAGCTGCGTTTTGTATTTGGTTATCATTGGCGCGGTAGTTCAGCTTAGCGTTCGAAAAAGAAACATTTTCCCATTCTTCTCCGGCCCAACCATAATCCTTGAAAACTTGTTTAACTGTTACTTTTTCCAGCCACCTAGTTTCATTCCCGATTGTCACCGGAATTATGGAGAACCAAGTTCTTTCTCTTGGTTTGTTTTTTTCATCTGATTTGAATTTCATTTCCATTTCATTGGTTTACCTTCTGGCGTTACTCTTGGGTGTTTTCCACTGTGCCACTGTTCCAGACCCATCATTGATGAATTCATTCGCTTGTGTTCCCACTTCCCACATCTGCAACATCTTCGCTCTATCGGCAGATAATATCCGTTCCATAGCGTATCCTTAAAGTCATGTTTAATTCTGATAAATCTGCGAACAAAGCGGTCGATATAACGCTGAACCGCTCCGCGATTTGCGTTTCCAGTGCATTTGTCGATTGTTCGTTTCATTCGTTATTCCCCTTTATTTCAGCGCATATCACCTTGAGGTTAGGCAAAAACAAGAACAAGAAATGCAAGAATTCCCCAGCCATCCCCACGTTCCCATTTTGATGATTTTCCCTCCCACACAGAAACCGCCGCTAATCCAACCACGGTGATAGCTTTAGCTATGTATTTTATATTTTCTAGTTCCATATTTAAAATATATTGAAGCCTAACATGCGCTTATGTAACGCCTACTCGCTCCGCGATTCGGCGCATATAAGCTTCTGGTTAGACAAATGTTTCTTAACATCATCAACTATCATTCGAGCTAGTCTTTCCATTGCGCCTCCATCGGTCAGAATCATTTGCGCCTTATTTGCCTTTGTATAGGTATCTTCATCCATCGTTGAGTAGCAGATACTTGAACATTGCTTTTCAGCAGCCCGCCTCAATTGTTCCAACTGTTCTACCATTTCAATGATATCGTCAGATATTTCTAAAGGTCGTATTTTGTCAGGAAATAAGCGTCTAACCAAGCGATTTAGCCAATTCAGACCCGCTCGCTTTGTGGTTGTTTGTTCATTTTTTGATTTAGTCTTCATGGCTAATCTTGGCGTTATGTAAAAGTGGCCTTACCTTATCCAGGTAGCCACGAACTACTAAGCGAGACACTTCGGTTGCAAATTTCATTGCTGCTTTGTTTTCTCCGTCATGTTCGCATTGCATTCCAACGTGAGAACCGACATCTACAAAGTTCCAGTTTTCAAATCCTTCAGCTTCTATTTCGAGCATCCCATACCTATCATTTTCGGTTATCCTCGTTAGTTCGATAGTGAACCTTTGCACATAACAAGGCGTTGGAATTGAATTGCGAGAATCTCCCGCGTTTTGTTTTTCTGTTTCGTTATTCATGTCTGTTTTAGTTCGTGTTCTCGCAATCATTCAACTTGTGGTTCGCTGAAAAAATTCTTCTGGCAGCAGCCAAGCCAGCCCGTCTAAAATTTGGGTTCCGCTTTAGCGCCGATTTAAACGGTTCTTCATAAGAGTGGCATCCAGATTGTGTGCCGTCCGCATACCTCAACGTTACAAAGCCAATCATGTATCCAACAATACATCGATTGCCGCTTTCATCCTCCCACACATGAGGAGACGCGTTGTATGGCCTTCGCCACCTCCCTGGAGTTAAACTCTTTAGCGAACAAAACACTGTATCCAATTCGGACACGCGCGCTTTTTGGTTTTCGTTAGTCTGTTTATTATCACTCATGGCTAATCTTACAGTTATAAAGAAAGTTCACGGTTTATTTTTGCTCACCCACGGAGTCCCACACCCCACGCCTCAAAATCATCCTAACCTTTCCTTCTATGATAGAGATAGGAAACAACCCATCATCGAACCGTCTATTATAATCTCCCTTTGAGCGAAAAAATTCCCCATCAGTCCACACAAGGCGATGACAAATTAAACCCATCTTTGGGTGGTTGTAAATAACAATATCACCTTTTTGATAAGTTTTTTCCTTCTCTACCCAAAGATAATCATTGTATTTGATCATGGGACTCATGGAGTGTCCTTTGAGTCTGGTTGTCCACGTCTCTTCACTTGAGAGAGGTAGAGACACCATGAGATAACTCAGAAGGATGATCAATGATAGTCTAGGCATAGTGGATCGTTCCCTTCATGGCCTCGTCGATTTCTTCCTGGAATTCGAGATCAATAATATGCTGATAACGAGCTAACAACAGTCGTTTCGATGGTTTGAATCGGTGGTGTTGGTTTGTTTGCATTCTCTATTCCTCCATTTGACAGACAACACCGTAAGCTGTTTTAGTTGATTTTTCCAAGCGACACTTTCCTTTAGAGATTTTTGAAAGGGTATTTTCCATGTCTTGCACGTAGAAGCCCACGGAAAGATCCCCGAAATTATACCAAATTGCTAAGGCGTGTAGGTCACTAACGTAATAATTTTTTAACTCATAGTTTCCTAGTTTAGAAGAAATTCTATGAAGTTGCGCAATAAATTCTTCATAGGTGGAAACCTCATTGAGGTAAACATCTACTGTGCTAATCCAATTCACATCCCCTAAGATTTCCTTCACAGAAAGCAAAACATCAATATTTCGTTTCGCTTGCTCATTAATCTTTTCGATTTCCTTATCTATGTCGATCATTTTTCTGCCTCCTTTAAATAATTTACCAATAATTTTTTAAACTTACAAAACCCATCGTTATATTTAAATTTCGATGGATCGATTGAAACCCCAAGACCATAAATGATATCATCGAGCCAGGTTTCGATCTGATATCTTTGCCAATGATATTGATTCTCATATGTAGTTACATAATGATTGAAATACTTTAAAGCTTCTTCTATGTTAAAGTTTGAGTCTTTTAACGGTGTTGAATTTTCCATATCTTTCTCCTATTGATTTGTCCCCAAAGCAATGGCAACCTTCCTAGCCGTCATCGGTGGCGGGGAAAGTTCTTCCCTGATGATGAGTTCAATTTCCTCTGAAGAGAGGCCATCCAATCTTTCATAAAGATCGGAGTCAAGGATAATTTTGTTTATGAGGTCGTGGGCGTTCATCTTTTGAGTTCCTTTCTGTAGAGGCCTAATAGGTCGTAATATTTTCCAAAATAATACTCATAGGCATTATGAAGATCCCTTACAAGGGTTTTGTCCTTTTCATTCTCCAAACGATCAATGAGTTGGAATAACTTTTCTTTGTCTGTTTTCATCTTGGTTTCCTTCTTCCTACAATAGTTTTTGTTGCTTTAAAAATTCTTTAACGTCTTTAAACGCTTCTTCCACTAATGGAAGGTTTGATTTCATTTCTTGAGTTTTCCAATAATTTTCAAATGTAAGCTTTTTCATAATTTGTTTATGCTTAATGTTAAACCAAAATTAAATTTTAAATCTTCTTATAATTTTTGGGCTGAATTAAAATTCATCGGCTCTAAACTAATTAAAAACCACCTATTTTCATACTCCGCAAATACTGACCAAATTTTCATAATTTTTTAATGTTGTTTGTGTTGTATTTTACTTATCTTGTTTTCTAAAAGAATTTGGAGAAATAGAATGCAAAAAATTCTTATACCATCATTGTTGATTGTTTTTCCCCATACTCCGATTTCTCCCCCTTGTAAAATCTCCAGTTTGAGACAACCCATCCCTTTGGTCCATAGGGTTCGAAGGCTTTTTCGAGAGCACTTGTTAGATTGGGAGCCATTAGTTGACGGGGGAGCCAACTTTCGAGGATGGGAATGTAGACTTCGATTTCATAGATTGGTTGTGTTTGGGTCATGATTCGCATTGTTCGAGTTTTTCCAAAAGTTGTTTTGCTGCCATGAAAGATTCTCGATTAAACTCAACATCAAAGAATGTATCCGCGTAATCAAGATCATCTACTATTGCCTCAAGAATTTCCTTCATCTCATCAAAATGATTCACACATTTGACGATATATTTAGCGTTTTCGTTGGCTTCTTCCTCGGAATTCCCTTCACACGTAATATAACGGCATTTTGCAACTTCAATGTAGTTAAAAGTGTGCTTATCACCACAATCATCGATTCCAGCAATCTTTAGCGTCCACGGTGTTTTTGAATGTTTTGTTTTCATTTTGTTTCTTCTTTTATTTTTAATGCCTCCACAATATTTTCCGCCGTTCTTAAGGCTTCTAATGCTCCACTCATTGCTGGCACGTAGACTATAAGTTTTCGCTTTTCTCCATTTACGGTATTCCACACCTCCCAGATTGATCTTTCGAGATAGCCTGGTTTGTCTTGCATAAAAATGCACTCACAACGTATTTCAAACCTATGATTTGTTTTCATCTTCTTTTGATTGGTTAATCATTAAAATTCTATTTTTTCCAATCCCTGCAACAACGTTGCGAGATATAATACTCCGCGTAAGGATCACTCATCCGATACTCCCTAAGCATTTCCCTAGCTTCTTTATAGGTTTCAAACTCGTCAACGGTTTCAAGTCTGTATTGATCTTTTCTCTGAATGTATTTCATCTTTCGTTCAATTAGTTAATTGTTGCCAAAATCGTTCCCCCAAACCACACGATCAACCACATTGCACACAACAGAATGAGGTAGGTCAGGGGATGCTCACGGTATTTGATTTTTTCGACGGGGTAGAATTGTCTGGATGGTTGTTTGTTCATTCTAAGCAATGTTAAAAAGTTTTCTGATTTGTTCGCTGTAATCCCAATCAAGGCCGATTACATAGAAATCTCCCATGTCGAGAAATGAAGTGTAATCGACGTTGTTTTCTTTCAGCCAATTGCAAGCGATTTCCAAAGTATCACGGAATCGGTGATCGTATGAGATTGTTTTACCTTTATTATCCCATCGTGGAAGGCTCATTTTAACTCTAGATCCTTTTGTGTTCGTGGGGCCAAGATAGCGGATTGTCAAAGCAATTTGATGCTTGGAAGCGTGAGTATTGTATTCTGATTGGTTCATTTTAATTCTTTCGTTAATTGGTTAAAAACACAGGAAAGATTAATACAGCTTTCCACTTTCCAGAAACTCGTATTCATTTGCTTCAATTTGTTCGTCTATGTAATCAGGTTCACACCTTGAATCCAATTCATTTTGCCATGCGTCTTGGTAAAGTGCCTCAATCGCTCTAGGCGATGGTATTATACCATCATTCTTTTTTACCCAATCAGCTAAAATTGCATCAGCACAATAACCTGTCCAGTTACAATTTTCGGAATCTTCTAAAACCTTCTGTTTGTTGTAATTATATTCACTTACCGCCTCAACAGCGCATTTCATACTTTCAAAATGTTCAGAAAACCATGCAGGATCTTGTAATTCACAATCTAACCACCATTCCCTTGCAACTTGTTTTGCTTTTTCAGAAAGTTCGCTGAATTGATATATTTTGATTGTTTCTGTTCTCATAAGATTGATTTCTAAGGTTAAATTCTCGTTTCGATTGGGTTAGGCCACAAACCCATTGTGTTTAGTGTAGCAAGTTTGACTTACACCATTCTGAAAAACAGTGTGCTCATCAACATCAAAATCACCATCGATAGAGTCAAACTCAGTTTTGGTG
>QKCT01000091.1 GCA_003245625.1 Bacillota bacterium
AATCATCCGAAGAACTTAGGCGTTGAGGAATTGGTCTATTATTTCAAGAACGATCCTAAAGAGCAAGTGAAGATTGTTAAATTATTTAACTATTCCCTGTTTGAAGGCGCAGATAAACGCAAAAAACACGGGTTATTATGTTTGGATTATACGTATGACGAAGCAACGGATTATCATAAGGATGATTTGTTGAAGAGATTGTATGAGGTTTTTCCAAAACTCAAAAAAGAGATTGTTGGTGTTCGTGAGGGAAAACCGAAAAAGTATATCACAATGTTAAACGATAAGAACGTTCGCAAACACCCTTCTATCAATGAAATGATTGAGATAGAATCCTTAGAACATATCCAAGTATTTGATAATCTCTATTTGGGATCTAAATATATGCGCCCCGAAGCTGGCATGTATGGAATTTTCAATCAAGCGATTATCTTTGGTGATAAAATTGAAGATCGACTTTATTTTGGAGATGAAGATGAAGCACAAAGTTCTCTTTCGAATGAAGAGATTCTAATGATGATTCGTCATAATTTCAATCCAGAGATTTTTGGTAATAAGGAAATCTATGTGAACTTCCATATTGGAAAAAACACATATTTTATTCGTACCAAAGGTAAAAGCATCGCCATCCATCACGGGAAATATTCTCATGCAGATTTATCGATTTATACGAATAACGATCGCCTTTCCAATTTGTTGTTAAAGAAGGTCACTTTCAACGAAGTATTGGATGAAGGCTCGTTAAAGTATCGAGGAGATAAAGATTTACTATTTCAAGTGGTAAATACATTTAACCTAGATGATTATCAAGAATACAATCCGATGGACTTTGTCAAATCCAAATACAATAATCTTGGAGCGAAGTTCTTATTTATCTATTTTGGCATCTTCTCGATTGCCGCATTGATGACAAACTACATCGATGGAATCTATATTTATCCAGTCGCACTTGGCTTGTTGTTGATAACTTCCTATTTTAGATATAGAGCATATGAAACCTTTTACTGGTTTGATTTCTTTATCAACATAATCTTTTTGTTTGGTACTATAGCATCGGCTGTCTTTCCGACTTTTAATCAGTGGCATATTGATGATTTCTTGTTGGGATCAATGGCAGTAACATTATTAACAACGTCATTTATGAGACACCCTGTGATTTATCACTACACCAAATATGACCAGAATATTGATTATCGAGGATCGTTACTTTTCCGAGTGATTTGTAATGGATTAACATTCTTTTGGGGCTTCTTATTCTTGGCGATATTGGTCGGAACCTATATTACCGGCGAACGTTACGTATCGGTGCTATATTTCTTATATTTCCTCGGTATTTTCCTGATGTATTATTATCCAATTATTTATGTAAAAACAAATATCAAGAATTAGAAGGTTGATGGTTTATGAACGAATTATTCATTTACATATCTCTTGGGCTTGTAACACTGCTCTTTCTATTCAGTTCGATCATATACAAGAAAACCAGAATTTGGAAACTATTGTTGGTAATCATTACATTAGCAGTGTATGGAGTGATTCAATTCTTTCCAAATCTGATTACTTTCATCGATTTGGAGCCTCTAACAGAATACTATACATACTTCTTGTATTTTATGTTAGTGATTTTAGCGGTAACGTTCAAGAATAAGATCAAAATCACACAAAATTTAACAGACTATGATTTCTTCGAGTTGGAAAAAGAACTAGAAAATGTTAAGGATGTTTCGGACCTGTTGCGCCTACGATTCATCAACACGATTGGGTTGCTTAATGAAGGGTTAATCTTTTATAATCCAGATTTACAAGGGTTGTTTATTACGGAGCAAACAGCTGAAATTCTCAACATCAAAGAAAATGACTTAACGATGGAAACATATCAAACTTATATGCACGAAGAAGATCGCTCTCAATATTTGCAGACTGTCAAAGGTGCCAATAAGAAACACCCTTCCTATGAAATCAAATATCGTGTCTTACGGAATAAAACGTATGTTTGGGTTGTGGAAAAAGGAAGATTGTTCAGTCACGGCAAGAACGACTACGTTGTATCCACAGTAAAGGGAATTGACCTCAAACTATTTCCGGAAACGATGATTCATGAGTTGGATACTCTGCCAGATGAAAATCAATTGACGCAAGTTTTAGTTCAAGCTCGCAAGGAAAAAGAAGCATTCTATATGGTCGTTATGCACTTAACCAATATTCCGGATATTAACCGAAGATTTGGTAGAGATGTTGGAAACCTAATGATTGCGGAATACATTCGCAAAATGAGATATCACTTTGCTAGGGATTTGAATTCCATTTTCCGCATTACAGGAATTGAATTTGCACTAATCATAAGAGAAGAACAAAAGTACGAAGTGTTAAAGCGCGCATTATTAAGCGGTGGAGACTTAATCAACCTAAGATTGAACATCGGCGGCATTCAACAAATCGTTTATCCGAATGTCGGTATTGTGAGACATGATCCTTGGTCGGATTATGAAGTTAACGACTTCATCAGTTTGGGCCATAAAGCTCTAGAAGAAGCGATTCGAAACAATAAAAAGAACTATTCAATTTTTGGAGAATAATATGTTTTCAGTTGTAATTGTTGCGGCAGGTAGTGCGAAACGTACAGCGTTAGGCTACAATAAGATTTTTTATAAAATCAAAAATAGAACTCTACTCGAATATAGCGTTCAACCATTTCTAGACGATCCAGATTTTACAGAAGTCGTAATCGTTGTCTCAAAAGAAGACATGCAGTCGGTACGGCAGTTGTTTCCTCATACCAATATTAAGTTTGTGATTGGTGGGAGTACGAGACAAAAATCAGTATTCAACGGATTAAGTTTAATCAATGAAGATTATGTTTTGATACACGATAGCGCTCGACCAAATCTTAAGGTCGAGGTATTGGCTGATATCAAGAAGTCCGTTATGGAAAGAGGCGCAACAATTTTATATTCTCCAGCGAAGGATTCTGTGGTAGAATATAGTGGGAATCAAGTTGTTACTTATCGTAACCGCAGTGAAATTGGTTTGGTTCAAACACCACAAGCCTTTCCGAGTGAAGCAATCAAAAAAGCCCACTCATTGGCTTTAAAAGCAAAGCGTGATTATACAGATGATGCAAGTTTGTATCAAAGTGAACTAGATCAACCTATTTTCTTATTGCTTGGAGACGATACCAACATAAAAGCTACTACAAAAACTGATTTGGCTATATTGGAGGATTTATTATGATTAGAATAGGATTTTCAAAAGATGTTCATCCACTGGAAGAAGGCGAGCCTTTCATTCTTGGTGGAATCACAATTGATCATTATAAAGGTTCCGTTGGATATTCCGACGGAGATTGTCTACTTCATGTCATTGCAGAAGCGATTCTTGGAGCGTTGGCTTTAGGAGATTTGGGGAAATTCTTTCCGGATGATGATCCGAAATATAAAGATTATGATTCTAAATTGATATTAAAAGAAGTATTCGACTATGTATATAGTAGAGGATATGAAATCTCCAATCTAGATTGCATGGTTTCTTTGGAAAAACCAAAATTGAGACCTTATATCAAAGAGATGAGAGAGGGAATCGCGGAAATTCTAAAATGTGATAAAAGTCAGATCTCGATCAAAGCGACAACTCACGAAGGTTTGGGATTTGTCGGAAGAGAAGAAGGAATTCTCTGCGAAGCAATTGTTTTGCTAGAGAGTTCAGCTTATATGGTAGATTGACCGGACTGTTGAGTCCGGTTTTTTTTAGGTTATATTTCTTGGAAATTTTAGATTTTATGATACAATTATATATGCTAGGAGTAATGATATGATAGAAACCATTCACGGAGAATTTGAGATTGTAAAAAACTTTAGAGATGCCTTTATTTTGGATGACTTTAATAAGCGATATATCGATGTTTTTAACATATATCCTTATGTTGTTGGAGATTATTCAGCAGGGATTCTTAGATTGAAGGGTTTTACAAAAGACAATTTTAATATCATTCCGGATTATCTTGTGGAATCTTGCGCACCGAATTGCGCCTATTTTATTTTGAAAAACCCGCATGTAAATCCGAACCAGAACAGAAAAGAATAGGAGCATTCAAAAAATGACTTACGAAGAAATCATCCAAGAAATTAAAGAAGTGATTGAAATGATTCGACCATATATAAATCGCGATGGCGGCGACATTGAATTCGTCAAATTTGAAGACGGAATTGTATTTGTAAAACTAAAAGGAGCATGCGTTGGTTGTGTTGGCTTTGAAAGTACATTATCCGAATTGGTAGAAGATACCTTGTTAGAACGAGTTCCTGGAGTCATCGGTGTAGAACACCTTTGGTAGGAGACAGAATGAATAAAACAACCCAAAATATGAAAGATATTTGCATCAATCTACTAAATGAGCGTGGAGTGACTCTCGATGACATCATCGATATCGTCTATGACTTGCAAAAAAAATACATACCGGATTTAACGAGAACGGTATGCGGTGAAGCAATTAACAGAGTGCTAGGAAAACGCGAAGTACAAAATGCAATTTTAACTGGAATCGAACTGGATATTTTAGCGGAAAAGAATCTCTTATCAGAGCCGCTTCAAAGTCTCATCAGTAACGACAATCCGCTTTATGGTATTGATGAAATACTCGTCTTATCCATTTGTAATGTCTATGGATCAATCGGCTTAACAAACTTTGGCTATGTAGATAAAGTAAAACCCGGAATCATCGGCAAGTTAGATGCTATGGGAAAGGCTACCAATAAATGTCATACATTTATGGATGATATCATTGGTGCAATTGCAGCCGCTGCTGCAAGTAGCGTCGCTCACAACGCAGAAGAAGAAATATAAAAACAGGCCATTCAGCCTGTTTTTTTTAAAACCATTTCTTGAATTTAAAGAAGAAAAACATAATCATCGGTATCAAAATACAAATGATGGAAAAGATGAGTAACCCATTTTGATTCTGTAGAATAGGGAAGTTGATGAAATTCATTCCAAATATCCCGGCGATAAAAGATAAAGGAATAAATATCGCAGAGAAGATAGTCAACGTCTTCATAATCTCATTTGATTTATTCGACACATTGTTGGAATAAACATCATAGAGATTGTTAATTTCTTCTAGTGCTGTAATAGTCTTCTCTTTGAGGTTCATGAGGTGATCCTCAAGATCGGTTAAATATTTTTTTAAATACGGATTGAACAAATCAATTTTCAGCAAGGATTTTGGAGCTGTATTATCTAAACTACTTACTGTTTGGTTTTTCAAGAAAACAAGATGTTTTCGTATATTGTACAAGACGACTTGATCGTTCTTATCCAAGTTCAAAATATTTGACTCGAGTTGTTCCAAAGACAATGATAAATAATGGTATACATTCCATTCTTCATCGACGATCATATCATAAATAACATAGAATAGATAATCTTCATGAAGTTTGGATATCTGCAACGTTTTATCATTAAGGCGGTTTATGATGTCGTTTTTGAAACGATTGGAATTCTCTGAAAAAGTGATAACCTTGTTCTTGAAAAGAAGTATACTGATGTAATCTGTTTGAACATGGTTTTCGCTGTCTAGATCATAAAAGCGAAAAACAGAGAAGATATAATTTGGAAAGACTTCGAATTTGTTTCTTTGATTCGTATTAAAAATATCTTCAATAATCAGATTATCAACTTCTAAATCAAGACACATACGTTTTATTTTTTCAGTATCAGAAAGTCCTTCTACGCAAATCCAATCGATGTATTGATCGGAAAAAGATTTCAGTGTTTCATGAATCAATACTTTTTGTTCGGAATATTGAATGTGTGTTATTTCGGTTATTTTCTGTTCGTGACCAGTATAGATGATTGTGCCAGGGGGTTTCCCTTTTTTGATATGAAAATTCATCATTTACATCTCCTTTTGTCCAAAAATAGACGTATTTAAGTTCATTATATCACAACTTCATAATTCAGTGGCATTTTGAGATTAAAAAATAGAAGTACAGATATTCTTTTTCAAAAAAATAGTATAATAGAAAAGAGGTGAAACAATGGAAAAGGAAAAGCACCAATTTTGGAATCAGATTTCCAAATTTATTTTATTAAAACAGAATATCATTATGTTTTTATGTCTTTTAGCATTGTTTTTGGTATTCTATTTTGTATTGAGTTTAAATAGCAATGATAATAATGTTACGTGGATTTTTTCATCTTCCATGCAGACGTTAGCTGCATTAATCGCGTTATTGCCAATATCTTATAGTTACTATTTACATAATATTGAAAATGCCAAAAAAGATGATTATGATAGTTACATCATTCGACGCCTTCAAAAGGATGTTTATTACGAAATGATGTTTGTTATTATCTATTCTTTAGCAGTGATTGTTTTTAATCTAGTTAGTCTGTATTTGGTTTACAGTATCAAGAACGCATTATTTACTGTCTTATTCACCGCTCTAGCAATCCAATTTCTAATTATCTACATTTATCGCTTGTTCGACCCGGATCGCGTTAATAGCATTCTCCGCGATTTGGATAAGAAATCTGAAAAACAAAGCGACATCAAAGTATCATTGGATGAGTTTATTACACAATATTTGAATCTGGAGACAGCCGTTAAAAACTATATATCCAATGAGAATGATAATGAAATGATTGATAAATTACCACTCTATGATATTGTCGATAATTTATCGAAAGATTTTGAGGATTTGAATCGACATTACGACACATTTAAAGAAATCATTTATCACCGGAACAACCTTATTCATAACTATAATGTAGTAGAAGTTGACTATGAAAAGTACGAAAAAATACTAGATTTAATTGCTATTTTTGAAAAATACAATCAGCACTTCATTACTTCTCATATTTTTGATGGGATTGGGTCCATCATGGTGACGATAGAAAAGACATTATCGGAGTATTTGTTAGAATCAATTAGTTTGCGAGCGATGGATGAGAATTATTTAGCAGACTTAAAGAGTGATATTTGCTCGTTACTGCATTCTCATTTTGTCAGTAATTACTATATTACGAAAAGTTTGAATGAAGCATCTGAAACAGACTTTGAAATTGTTCAAAATAATTATTCCAATCGAAAAATTGTGGGGATTGATATTAGAACAGTTCATTCTAAACAATTAATGAAGGTGTCCGAACCGTATTTTTCTCGTTTAAAAGATCGTTTTTCTTATCTGTTTCTCGTCAATTATAATGTCGCAAATAATGGCTTTGAAATCATCTATAAAACACAAGATAATAAAACCAAGATGAAGACAGTTCAATAACTTGTTCCTTTATCTAGTATCCAAAACGTGTTATAATGGATACAGTTAACTTTGAGGGGTGTTATTATGAAAAAAGGAGACATCGTCAAAGGTCGGATTACCAGTATAAAACCATATGGAGCTTTTGTGAAAGTGAATGATTCTATCGATGGATTGGTTCATATTTCAGAAGTAAATGATGGATTTGTAAGGAACATTGAAGACTTTCTCAGTGTTGGAGATGTAGTGGAGTTGGAGGTTATCAAAGTATCGGAAGATAATAAATTATCTCTGAGCTACAAAAATTGCAACACCAAAGGACGAAAAAAACGTGAAACAATCGACCTAAAAGAAGGGTTCACGCCGTTGGCGGAACAATTGGATGAATGGGTCAAGAACTACGGCAAAAAGCGATAGGAATTCCTTCGCTTTTTCTTTTTATGGCTTCTATTTATGATATAATATATAGAGTAAATACATTTTTTATGAAGGAGAATCTCTATGATTACAGTTGAAAAAGATATCGTAACAAAAGTGGGTAATATCAAGCGTATTACTATGGAAAGAAAATCTATGAAAGTTGTATTATTGAGTTATGGAGCTTCTATCTATTCGATTGAATATAACGGCAGAGAAATGACGCTGAAACCAAATAACTTAGATGACTTTTTAACAGCTAAATACTACTATGGGAAAACGGTAGGTAGAACATCCGGTAGGCTTATGTGTCCTTCTTATGCGATTGATCACATAGAATATCCGATTAAGCCTCATCCAGAGGGGGAAGTTACTACATTGCACGGTGGGGCCGCAGGGTTCTCGTATCGAGATTTTGAATTGCTTTCCCAGAAAGAAGATGAGACTAAATCAGAAGTTGTATTAAGAATATTGAGCGAAGATATGGAAGGGGATTATCCGGGAGATTTGACATTAGATGTTCGATTTGTTCTTAATGATTTTTCGGAGCTACTTTTAGAATTTTCTGCGAGCACAAACAAAGATACTCTATGCAATATTACCAATCACACCTATTTTAATTTATCGGATAGTGGGACGATTCTAGATCATGAGATGATGATAAAGGCAACGGATTACGTGGTCATTAATGACGATTTGATTCCTCAAAGAAAGGATCCGGTCAAAGGAACCATTATGGATCTCAATGAAGCGGATTTGATTCGTAATCGTGTCGAAATTCTAAAAAAAACACCTATTTTGGGATATGATAATGCCTTCTTATTGCAAGAGAATGAGAAGAAGGTTTTCTTAAGAGATACTAAATCCAATACTTCATTGACGGTGACAACAGATTACCCATCAGCGGTTGTCTTTACTCACAATCTCTTATTTGTAGATTCCTTTGACCCTATATATAAGGAAGGGTTATATACAGGTGTTGCGATTGAGTGTCAGTTTGAACCATATGGAATTCATTTTCCAGATTGGAATCAAGCGATTTTAAGAAAAGGCGAATCCTATCAACACTATATTTCTTATCAATTTAACTAATTAAAAAAAGAAAAGACACTCATTGAGAGTGTCTTTTTTAGTTGTCGCAAATCGTCTTATTTGTATACTGAGAAGTCGATATTGCTGAATGTTTCGTTGTCTTCACTCTTATAGCCAGAAGCGAAGAGAGTATCATAAGTAAGTTGTTTGTTGTCAATTGTTAGTGTGTCAATTGGAGAATAAGCAGTTCC
>QKCT01000100.1 GCA_003245625.1 Bacillota bacterium
AAAACTAGAAATATAATTTTTAGGGTATTAAGTTCTTTATCGATAATACTCTTTATTATCCCTGTAATAGGATGTTCAAAAGAAATGACCTCGTATGAAAAAAATGTGAACATACTTAACAACAATTTCGATGTAGATATTTTTGTTTATGGAGATAACTTAGAGTTCCTGTATGATCTTGAGTATTCTCAAATTGATACACTTACTGAAGCTGATTCAGATGCTGACTATACATATCTGATTATCAATCTTGAGGAGGGTAGTGATTCCTTAACTGAAATTCAGCTAAATCAATTAGTTGAATATATGAATGAAGATGACTACAAAATAATTTATATACATCCTAGCATATATGCAGAGAGTTTATATGATTTCGATACCAATTTGCTAGGAGGTTTAGAAACTGATGAGATCAATCAATTATTACTAGTTGATATGGAAATTATGCTAAATTTAAATTCTAGTTATTCTGATAATTCAACTATAGTATATTTGATGATTCAAGATATTAAAAGATATGTTGAAGAATAAAAAGGAGGATAATATGAAAAAAGTGTTTATTTTTGTATTAATGACATTGGTTTTATTATTCGCACCAAAATTTGAAGTTGAAGCAGGTACATTAGTTAATGAACATGGGTTGGATTGATATGATTTTTGAACAGTGAGTTATGTTGTCATATGCATATATGCCTAAATGGGCCCCAAATATTGGACTGCTACAAAAAAGTAAGACACTTATCCCCCCTCTTCGGTATTGATAGGATCTTTAATTAAGAGTGCATTTGCACTCTTTTTACATTGCAAATTTCTCTTTCGTTTCTTAATATCTAAGCAAAAATTACCGGAAACAGACCTTCTATGATACAATAAGTTTATCTAAGAAAGGGGAGTGTGGAGAATGAAGAATATCCTGTTTCGAAATAAAAAAAGAGGTTTTTTGATTTTTTCCATCATTTTTCTTGTTTCTCTTGCTATGTTGTTTATTTCATATCGTGTGGAACGCAATAACATGATCGAGAAATTGGATTTGTCGGTAAAAAGCGATATACTATCCTATCGAAATATTTTTGATGATAAGATAGCTGGAATCGCTTCGGAAGTCTTTATTATCGAACAATTAATTGTTTCGAATGATGCTTTGACTTTATCCGGGGGTGAAACAGTATTTGTTTCTGCGGAGTCAAAAGATATCATAGAAAATGGGCTTTTAACATGGGCTCAAACCAAGAATGTCTTTGATCAAATTCGAATTATTGACAACAATGGCATGGAAATCCTACGCGTGAATTATAATAATGGGTCACCATCAATCGTTCAGGAAGCGGACTTACAAGACAAGTCCGATCGCTACTATTTTACAAATTCCATCGGGTTGGATGATAATTATCTCTACTTCAGCAAACTGGACTTAAACATGGAAAATGGAGTTGTGGAAGTAGTCGATGGAGAGTATAAACCGATGCTTCGGCTAGTTACGCCAATTTTTTCTTCCAACAATGAGAAACTTGGTATTTTAGTTATCAACTATTTGGCGGACGATATTTTTCACACCTTAGAACAATTAAAACTATCGGAATCATCCCAAATCGAAATCATCAATGAAGATGGGTATTATCTTCATGCAGTAGAGGATGAAATGGAATATGGTTTTATGTTTGATGATGCTTTGGATGAAACCGTTGATAAATACAATACTTTTGATGTACTTGGTCATGCCAGTACAACAATAGGTCAATACTCAGAAGGAAATACCCTATATACGGTATTGTCAATCACAGAAAATCATCTATCCGATTACGTAAGTGATTCAATAGGGGCTAATATTCGTTTGGTATCTGAATCCGGTGATTTTATCGTATTTGGAAAGGTAGAGTACAATACGCTTACAGAATATCGGACTATGAATGATACGTATTTGATACTAGGTTTGATTGGGATACTGGTAGCCTTCTTGATTGCACGACTTTTAGATGAAATTGAAGCAGCGAAGAAAGATCGCATGACGACATTGGAGCATTTAACGAGACATGATTTCTTGACCGGTTTACCGAATCGTTCTTACATTCTGGATCTAATCCAACAAAGGATTGATGCAAAACGTTTCTTCTCCTTGATGTTTATTGATTTTGATGGATTCAAAAAAATCAATGATCAATTTGGTCACGATGTTGGAGATTTGGCTTTGATTGAAGGCTCCAGCCGTATTGCAAACTCGATTCGTCAAGATGATATCGTTGCTCGAGTCGGTGGAGATGAGTTTATCGTTCTGATTTCAGGACTGACGGATAAAAAAGAGTTATCAAAAATCGCCGAAGCGATATTGGAAGAATTCCAGAAACCATTTGTCTTTGATCATATAGAAACTTGTATGGGAGCTTCCATAGGAATATCGATTAACGATGGTACCAATGATGTTGACGATTTAATCAAAGCAGCGGATAAAGCCATGTATCAAGTAAAAGATAAAACCAAAAATGGATATCAATTCTTTACAAAATAAAATAGCGAGACAAGGAAACCAGAAAAAACCTGGTTTCCTTTTTGAATTCAATTAGAAATAGAATACAATCAATTATCAACTTATTGTAGAATTCAATAGACCGTGATACACTATCTTTGGAGGTGGCAATCATGGTCAATAACAAAAAAATCGGAGAGTATATTAGAAAGAGAAGAAAGGATAAGAATTTATCCCAAAAAGAGTTAGCTGATCTACTTCATATCAGTTTTCAAGCGGTATCAAAATGGGAAGTGGGTGAGACGTTGCCTGATGTTAGTTTATTACTGGACTTAGCGGATGTTTTGGATACAACATCGGACAAGATTTTATCTGGTGGGCAAATCATTCTTCGCAGCAATCGTTCCATCGATATTCAAAATATAATGGAAGGATTCAAAGCGTTGGAAAACCTTAGGTTTTATTTTGGAGAAGAATCGACATTCTATTTAGGCGCAATAGAAGGAATCAATCAGAAAATGAATATCGATTTCGAGCAATACATTAAGAATGAGAATTACAAAGAAACGATGATTGCAGAAGCAATCATTCAATACTTGATGTTAGGATATCAAGTGAATGTTGACGATTTGAAAGAACATATCAAATCCGAAAAAGTACGAAATATCATCTATCGGTATATTGGTGATGACAATACAATGAATCTATTGAAATACGAAGAGAATCCAGCATTATTTGAACAAATCCGTAAGCTCAATCCATATTTCAAGAATCTCAAAGTACTCAATGAACTTCCTGGGGAGTATATCAGGATGAAACCGAGTCGTACCTACTGGTGCACCCAAATTGAAACCGATGAGGATTACTGTTATGGAATCGCAGTGGATGAAGAAAAAATTTATGTCTTTACTTACGGGGCAAATGGCGTTAATCAAACATTGGTACACGAAGAAGACATCATCTAAGAATTCTTCTAACATCATACAAAAGGCTTGCGATTTTGCAAGCCTTTGCGTTGTTATTCATCATTGCTTAAGGATACTAATTGAGTCTTTACTCCGTCGACCATGTCAAGATCGCGTTTGATTACAGAGATATCATCTGGCTTATCGTCTAATTCCAGTAAAATCAAACCATCATTGGCGCAGAATTCTCCGGTTTGATGCAATCCCAATCTGGTTTTAATGTTACAACCATATTTTGTCAGTAAACCTTGAACTTGTTTGGCGCTGTCATTGCGATGATTCACAAGAACCATCAAAATATTAAATTGGCTCATTCTATTCTACCTCCCTTTTGTTTGATTATAACATACGAAACTCTTGATATGGGGATGGAGATAGAATTTCATCCAAAATTTGTTCTTCTGTGATATAATTTTCTTAACGAAATGAAATCTATGAATAGAGGAAATTGGTTATGGATGCGAAAACACTAAAACGATATGTTTTTATTACACTAGGGATATCTGTATTGTTTCTCTTCTTGGTTTTTCTTTTTTATAGTATTGCCCCAGTAGAGTTTGCATTTAAGATTGTATTGCCAATCTCAGTGTATATCATCCCTCTATGGTTGTATGGTCTCAATACCGGAGTAGAAAAATTTGCACCTCAGACGGATGCTAAAACACAAAGAGTGAGTTTGTTGGTGATCAATTTACTGGTGTTGATGTTCCAACCACTCCTATGGGTAATCTTGTTTTATTCCTTCACAGAAGCCTCTTTACAACTCGTAACGGTTGCGTTTCCGATGTTAGCCTATATGTTCTTGGTGATGATTTCATACGTTATCTACTATCGTATGCATATCCGGTTCTTTTTATTTGTCAAAAATGTATTGATGACAGTGTATGTGCTTTACATGGTAATTTTGATTCTATCGATGATGAATTCGAGCATTTAATTTTCTTTTTCCAATGACAACCGTTTTCGGTTGTTTTTTTATTGACGAATGAACAAAAGTTTGCTAAAGTATTATGTGTGACATAGTAATTTATGGAGGCTGTATGAAAAAGACATCATTGGGAGAATTGATTGCCAATGCCGTGAGTCACGGAGTAGGATTGTTATTGGCAATTGCAGGGTTGGTTATTTTATTGCATTTTGCACAAGGAACCGCAGAAGTATTAGCGAGTATTGTTTTTGGAGTATCGATGATTTTATTGTATACTTCGAGCACATTATTCCATTCCTTCCCGGAAAAAATGAAGCGAGTTTTCACTGTATTTCAACGGTTGGATCACTCCAGTATCTTCTTATTGATTGCTGGAACATATACGCCATTTCTAGTTCTTGTCGTCAATAACACAAAAGGGTACATTCTCTTAAGTAGTCTTTGGGTAATCACCATTTTGGGAATTGTGTTTAAAGCGATTTGGATTGATAAATTCAAAATGTTTCATTTGGCCATGTATCTATTAATGGGTTGGAGTATTTTATTTGTGTATCAGGACTTCATCGAGAATTTTAACAACTACTTATTTGTCGTTTTAGGCGGGATTGCTTATACAGCTGGTGTCGGCTTCTATATCGCCAGATTCAAGTATTCTCATTTTGTCTGGCACATCTTTGTATTGGCAGGAACCATATTTCATTTCTTCGCTGTATTATCGATTCTATAAAAAATAAACGTCTGAAATTTCAGACGTTTTTTATATGGTTTTGATCCATCTTCCAGAGCGAAATATTTGATATCCGATGATGAAACGAACGAGTTCTTCCAAGGCAATCAATAGATAAACGTAGTGAATTGGCAATCCGAAGACAAATGCACTTAAGAAGCCCAAAGGAATCCCAATAAACCACGTTCCAAGCAAGTCCAATAAAAATACATAATGAGTTTTCCCACCGGATTTTAAAATCCCGCCTAGTATCATATTCGATACTTTCACCCATAAGACACAGGAAAATGCGATTAACAAAGAAGTAGTTGTTGCCTTTGTACTTGCTTCAATGGCATACAGGTTTGGATAGATCCAAGCAAATCCAATCAAAATTCCACCAATAATTAATGTACCAACAATCCCGATTCGAATCGATCGATTCGCTAGGAAAATGCCTGTGGAATAATCTCCCTTTCCAAGCTCGGTTCCCACTAAAATCGAAACCGCTTGACTTAATCCTGCAAACAATCCAATGCTGAGCATAATCATTGGGCCAATCAAAGACATCGCCGCCATTTCATCGGTACCGATATGGCCGTAAATAATCCCATATACGGCTTCTCCCAAACTCCATGCTAATTCTGAAAAGAAAATCGGCAAGGTAACCGCCAGGGCAATCTTTCGAAATGCTTTGTCGATGTTAACTCGGAAGGATAATTGAAATTCGCTTTTTCTCTGATGAACAAAGAAAAACCATAATACGACGATCAATTCAACAAATCTAGCTATGGTTGTTGCGATAGCTGCCCCGGTTACTCCAAGTGCTGGAAAACCAAAATAGCCAAAAATCAGGATGAAATTTAGGATCGTATTGATGACCATTGCACTGATGGATGCAATACTAGGAAATATTGGCTTTCCCGTGCTTCTGAGATAGGTTGAAACCATCATCGTTAAGAATCCTGGAAAGAATCCAATCGTGACGATTTTTAGATAACTAGATCCAATGGTTCTAACAGAGAAATCAGGGGAAAAGAGGGTCATTAGAAATGGGCTGAAGAAAAACGACGTTAGGAAGAAAACAGCCGTTAATAGGAGTCCCCATTTCAGGGATACAACAAACGCTTTGCTGATGCGTTCGTTGTCTACTTTCCCCCTGAATTGACTGATGAGAATACTAGCACCGACAGCGATTGCTCCTACGGTGAAAAAGAATACGGTGACAAATCGACCTGCCAAGCTAACAGAAGCGATATCGGTTTCTCCGAGTCTACCAACCATGATCTGGTCGATTACACTCAAAGAAGAAGCAAATAACGATTGCAGAGATACCGGAATGGCGATTTTAAGAATATGAGATAGATAGTTATTCTTCGTGATGTTCTGATTCAAAGATGTCTCCTCTTTCACACAATGTATCAATCAAAATATCGGGATGCATTTCAAATAAGTTGACACCCAATTTCTCTTTGATTCGATACAAATAAATATCATGATGGATATGCTCGTAAATGACTTTCATCATAAAACGATTTTCGGTATAGGTTCCAATCCATTCTTCGCGGTTGTGATTCACGCTGGCAATCAATACTTGGATAGCATCTGTAACCAAAAGAATCCGGTTTCCTTGCTTTAATGTATACTCATGAGAATAGAGTTCTACGCCTTCTAATTTCGGTTGTTTTCGGAAACTAAAGACCACGATTCGTACGCCTTTTTTATGTAAAAATTTGATTTCATCTTGAAACAATTCCAAATCCAGGTCGGTATTCATAACCAATTCTTTTTTGGTTGCTAGCATCATCGCTTTTGCCTTTGCGATGATTGCCTCCTCATTGATGAGGTTGACATATTCATCTCGCTTAGTCTTCTCAGAAATCGATGTAAGCAAAGGTTTAGCAACCTTAACAGCTTTTGTAAAACGTTCTTCTAATTGCAACAATAAAGCAGCGGGATCGGCAGCGTAATATTGGTCTTTCTTACCATTTTGCAGTACCAAAAACCCATCTTCAAACATTTTGTCTACGATAGGATAAATGGATGAGCGACTCAGTGATAATTCTTTTGACAATTGATAAACTGTTAATCCCGGTTGTTCCAACAGGGTTTTATAGATATTTGCTTCATGCTGACTAAATCCAAGTTGCATTAAAGTATTGTGAATGGTATTCATGGTTCACCTCTACAACGTTGTATAAAATGTACAACGTAATTATATAACGAAACATCGATATCTGTCAATGACTTGTATCTGATTTTTTCAATTTATTTCATTCCAACAAAAAAACCTTCTTCTTTGAAGAATAAATTCATGAAAACATTTTCATTCAAAATGTGCTTGTTTTTTATTTTCTCTTGTGCCATAATTTCAGGTAACAAAACGTTGAACAGGAGTAGTAGAGTTCCCGATGACGCATAGAGAGCTGTTGGTTGGTGGAAAACAGTAGGGGATGGAAGTCGAACGTGCCTGGGAGTTGAATCGTCGAAATGAATTGAGGCGATTACGTATAATCTGCGTTAAAGATTTGAGAGCTTGATATGTTTCCTTTGCTTGGTTCATATCAAGAATTAAGGTGGTACCGCGATTGTTAGAAGATCGTCCTTTGTTAGGACGGTCTTTTTTTTATTTATTCTCTAGGAGGTGAAGTCAATGAATTTATTCGATTATGAAAAGATAGCGCCATGGATTCCATATCTTGCTGGTGGAATCGGTGTTACATTGCTAATTGCTTTGGTCGCTGCACTAATCGGAATCTTCTTGGGTATTTTGTTGGTTGTTATGCACAATCATAAAATCACAGGTAAAATCGCAGTTGCATACATTGACATCATCCGGGGAACACCGTTGTTATTACAACTTTCAATTATCTATTTAGCAATCCCACAATTCTTAAGAGAGTTATTCTCGAATGGACTTGGTTGGGATACCAGTTTTGTTTTACCGGCCCTTACCGCTGCGTTCATTACATTTGGACTCAACAGTGGAGCATATATATCTGAGATCATTCGAAGCGGAATCAATTCGGTCGACCCGGGAGAGATCGAAGCGGCTAGAGCTTTGGGGATCAATAAGTTTCATATATACAAGGACATCATCTTGCCGATTGCCTTCAAGAATTCCTTCCCAGCGTTGATGAATGAATTCATCACACTAATCAAGGAAACCTCTGTTGTCAGCGTCATCGGTGTAGCCGATCTGTTCCGAAGACAACAGATCGTATCATCTCAAACCTTCCGCTATTTTGAAGCATTGATCATTATCGGTATTATCTACTATGTGATTGTCAAGATCTTCAGCTTTGTGGGACGGAAAATCGAGGTGGTGTTGAAACATGGTTAAGATGGTGGATGTACATAAATCTTTTGGAGATTTACATGTACTAAAAGGAATCACACACCACTTCAAAAAAGGGAAAACGACAGTTATCTTAGGGGCTTCAGGAAGTGGAAAATCAACATTACTTCGAACTATCAATCAATTGATTGATATCGAAAGTGGTGAGATTTATGTCGACGGAGTCGATATCAAGACCGTAAAACATACCGATTTGGTTGCACATATCGGAATGGTCTTCCAACAATTTAACCTTTTCAGTAATATGACAGTGCTCAAAAATGTGATGTACACGTTAGTGACTGTCAAGAAAATGGAAAAGGCAAAAGCCAAAGAGTTGGCTACCGACGCCCTCAAGAAGTTTAACATGGAGGATAAGTTAAATGCATATCCTGCTCAATTGTCCGGAGGACAAAAACAACGTGTTGCCCTTGCAAGAGCAATGGTGCTAAGCCCGAATCTCATGCTGTTCGATGAACCAACCAGCGCATTAGATCCGGAGAAAGTCAACGAAATACTGGATGAAATCAAAAAATTGACTCACATAGGGTTGACCAATATTATCGTAACCCATGAAATCGGCTTTGCCAAAGAAGTTGCTGATGAAGTCATTTATATGGATGAAGGAAAGATTGTGGAATTCGGATCGAACAAAGAATTTTTCCAAAATCCAAAAGAAGAACGTACAAAACAATTTTTAAATAAAGTATTATAATCGCGTTATAAAGAAGAGGAGAAAAGAAAATGAAAAAAATAGTATTAGGATTAGCAATGATATTAGTGTTTGGACTTGTTGGTTGCGACAATGCAACAACAACCAATTCAGCGGATGATACAACAACTCAAACTGTATTGACAGTGTTGACATCGAGTGGATATGAGCCTTATGAAATGGTCGATACAGACGGGAATTTAACTGGTTTTGATATCGAATTAATGGAAGCTTTAGCAGATGTAGCTGGAATCACGATTGATTGGAAAGACGTTGATTTCTCAGGTATTATCGCATCGTTACAAGCAGGACAATATGAAGTAGCTATCGCTGGAATTTCACCAACTGCAGAACGTGCAGAAGTCGTTGATTTCAGTAATGTTTATTACAATAGCGAAAGCGGACTTGTGAATTACCTTGTATACTTGAACACGGATTCTTATACAACAATGGATGATCTTGATGGTCTAGTAATCGGTGCTCAACTTGGTACAATTCAAGCAGAATTACTCCAAGAATTAGCAGACGAATATAACTTTACTGTTGAACTTAGAAATAGCAATTCCATGATCGTGGAAGAAATGAATCTTGGCTCTATCGATGCATTGTTAATCGAAAGTTTAGCAGCGAGTGCAATCGTTGACGCAAACACAAACTTGACAAGTACAGAATTCGGATACTCCATGGATTCCTTCTATGGAAATGCTATTGCCTTCGCAAAAGGTAGTGAATATGTTGATATCTTCAATGCTGCCCTTGTGACACTACAAGAAAACGGAACCTTAGATCAATTGATTGCTAAATGGTTCACAACTACGGATACCGAAGAATAGTATTCTTAGGATATAGAGAGAGAAGAGAGAAAGAAATGATCGTCAAATGCCGGTCATTTTTTTCTTGTAAGCAAACTATTTGCAATTCCGTTCAAAATGCTCGATAATATACACGACATATATAAAAGGAGTGATAGTATGATCAAAATAGAACTATGGTCTGACTTCGCTTGTCCTTTCTGCTACATCGGAAAAACCCGATTCGAAAACGCACTAAACAAATTCGAGCACAAAGATCAAGTGCAAGTGATCTATAAGGCATATCAATTAAATCCAAATGCACCCAAAGAAATGCAAGGTGATGCGGCGACCGCTTTCGCATCCAGCCACAACATGACGAAAGAACAAGCCAAAGATCGGTTTGACATGTTTACCAAAAACGCAAAAACAGTGGGATTGGAATACAATTACGATATCATTCAAATGACGAATACATTTGATGCCCACCGTATTGCTAAATACGCATATACAGTAGGAAAAGAAGCAGAAGTAACTGCACGTTTCATGAAGGCATATTTTTCTGAAGGGTTGAATTTGGCAGACCCGGTAACGTTATTGCAACTCGCTTTAGAAGTTGGATTGGATGAGAAAGAAGTTCGCGCGGTTTTAGAAAGCGACCAATATGCAAACAATGTCAAAGCACAAATCACAGAAGCAAGACTGGTTGGAGTGCAAGGAGTACCTTTCTTTGTTTTAGATCGCAAATATGGAGTATCTGGAGCACAAGAAGAAGAATACTTCTTGCAGGTTCTGGAATACATGTGGAATGAACAACAAGAAATAAACAATCTTGATGGAGACAGTACCACTCATGTTTGCACCGACGAAACATGTGAGATTTAAGAGGGATTTTCCCTCTTTTTTTTATCATAAGATCGGAAATCGATTCTCGAAATGATTTTCTCATTTCGAAATATAACCTATGTATTCTAAAACCATAGTATTTATGTTACAATTGATTTACAGGGGGACTGAACCATGCCAAATCTAACCAATATTTCAGAAGAATTATCGAGCCAAGGATTTACCAATAAAGAAGAACAAATCAAGTTATTTACTTGGTTAAAGAATCCACTGTTGGATATTGTTAGTGTATTAATCGTTGGACTATTGATTTATAAACTCTATTTGGATATACCTGTACTCATTGCGAATATTATCGAAATTGGATTCTTTAAATGGGCGATTGCCAAAGAGCTCTTTTTGATTCTAATTCAATTTATTTATCCAATAGCTTTACTTACAGTCTATCTATCGGTATCGGAGAAAAACTCCAAATTAGCCCAAGCCGGACTTAAGATAGCAGCAAACTACACTGTTTTAGTCTTAATATATGTTATTGTTCTTTATATCTTATTATTATTAAAATCATTAGAATATACCGCTGACAATTTCAAAAATGCATTATATTTGATTCTTGGACTATCTGTATTGTTCCTCATAATCATTCGAATGATTCGCAATGCCGGAGAATTCTTTGCAAATAGCGAGAAGGTGTTCGACGGCAACAGTGAAACGAATCCTACTCCATACCCTCTGATGAGAAGTCTCATTGTTGTTTTGGTTCTACTGATTGGAGTTGGCGTATTAGGTTACATTGGTTTTTTCGAAACAGATACAGTAACAACATTCTATGAAAGTATTAACTTTTTGGAAGTCATTGGAGCGTTACAAATTGATTTGATTCTCATCATGTTCGTAATTGTAGGGGCTTTCCTATTCCTACTCTTGTTATTTGCATACTCTTCAAAATACTATGTGAAAACAGCGAAAGAAGCTCGCTCTTTGAAACAAAAGTGGCTTGATTTCCTGGCGCAGGCGAAGAAAGTTATCCTGATTATCTTGAATGCAATCAAAGATGCTATCATGGCGCTGATTCATTTCATTTTCTCCATCTTTAAATTGATCTACAAATCAATCAAGGGAATCATCGAAGGAATTATCTTCTTAATCAAAAAAATCTTTGCTTTCCTAAAGAAATTACCAACGCTATTGAAAAGACGAAACCGAAAATAAAAACTACATGGAATCGACTGGATTCCATGTTTTCTAAGGAGAAGTCTATGAGTAAACTCAAAAAAATCGGCTTGATTGTTTTTTCGACTGTCGTATTATTAACTGCTGGAATTGTTTATATCTTCCTGACGATTAATGATAATATGGCACAGTTGGAATTACAGCCAATCCAAGATGTTGATCTAACACTGATTAATGATGGTTTGTATGAAGGAGAATACGAAATGTTTCCCATTCATGTCATTGTTCATGTTGGGATCACAAACCACGAAATATCCGAAGTAATGATTGTATTACACCAAAATGGACAAGGGGATGCAGCAGAAGCAATCATTGATGATGTTATCCTCGAACAAAGTATAGAGGTGGACTCTATTGCAGGAGCTACCTATAGTTCCAAAGCGATACTATTAGCAATTCAGGACGCTCTAATCAACGCATCACAACTACAAGAAACCAACGACTGAAACAAGCAGAAATTCAGTCGTTTTTTTATGTAAAAATATCATTTCAAAAAAAAAATATAAAAATGCTGGTAAAACGCTTACACTTATGTTATACTATCTACGAAAACGTTTTAGATTGATACGAAAACGTTATAGATGGGGGAAACGCTTTTATGTTTATTCACTATTTAACCACGAAAAACTCGCGGCTACGATGTGAATCTGTTACACATGAAGTGGATGATTTTCGTATAAAAATACAACTTAATCCCCAAACAACACATCAGTCGATCATTGGATTCGGTGGAGCATTTACGGAAGCTGCTGCTTATACATTGAGTCAAGTAAATCCTAACCTTCGAGAAACAGTTTTGAAAAGTTATTTTGATCCGACAGATGGTTTAAACTACACAATTGGTCGAGTTCATATCAACAGTTGTGATTTTAGTTTAGGGAACTATACTTATGTTCAAGACAATGATGAGAGTCTTGACAGTTTTACGATTGAACGAGAAACATTGCTTGTCATTCCGATGATTCGTGATGCGATGAAATATACCAAAGAGCCGTTGTCATTATTGGCTTCACCGTGGAGCCCTCCGGCGTGGATGAAATCCAATCAAGAGATGAATCACGGTGGAAAATTATTGCCAAAATATTATGAAGTTTGGGCTCGATATTATGTTAAATTCATTCAAGCATTTGAACAACAAGGATTACAAATCGATTACTTGACTGTTCAAAATGAACCTGCGGCTGTTCAAACATGGGATTCCTGTATTTACACCGCAGAAGAAGAGCGTGATTTTGTAAAAGATTATTTAGGCCCAATCGTCCATGAAGCATATCCAAACGTGAAGATTCTAATTTGGGATCACAATCGCGATATTCTTGTGGGACGCGGTGACACCTGTTTGAAAGACGAAGAAGCAAGAAAACATATCTGGGGAACTGGAGTTCACTGGTATGTCAGCGAAGAATTTGAAAACTTAGGCATCCTACATTCGTTACACCCAGATAAACACTTGTTGTTTACGGAAGGTTGTATCGAAGGAGGTGTCCATCTCAATGACTGGAGTACTGGAGAACGGTACGCTCGAAATATGATTGGTGATTTTCGTAATTATTGTGAAGGATACTTGGATTGGAACTTAACGCTGAACGAATTTGGCGGTCCAAATCATGTGGGTAATTTTTGTGACGCCCCAATCATCACTGATACAATTGAACAACAATTACACTTCAATTCATCCTTTTATTATATAAAGCATTTTTCTAAATTTGTTTTACCTGGTAGTAAACGTATCGACTCTTTCAGCGAAGATGCCTCTTTACAGCATGTGGCATTTATTCGACCGGATTTATCGATTGTTGTGATTGTTTTAAATCAGACAGAGAACGATGAATCTGTTCAACTAGATTTCCAAATCGAACAAAAAAAAATTTTTATACCAAAACGAAGTATTTAAACATTCATATACAGGGGGTGATGCTATGGGGGACTATTACTTCAATAAAGAGCAGTTCGTCATCGATAATTATCTGAAGCATTCTGCTTTTTCTAATTTTCTTCCAGGATTAGCTGGAAAAAAAGGAATTCCTCTATGGGCATTTTATGTCAATCGCGGTCAAGGAATCAGTGGCTTTGGATTGCAAGACAAGAATCATCCAATCATGGAGTTTACACCGGCAAACAAAGCGTATGAGTCTGTTGGTCAAATAGGTTTTCGATCTTTTCTCAAGGTTGATGGAGTGTACTACGAACCATTCCGACCAAACTCGGGACATCAACACAAGATGCTTATCGACAGACATTCCTTCACAATCGAAGAAGTGAACGACAACTTAGGCGTGAAGATATCCATCACATACTTTGGTCTACCAAATGAAAATTTAGGTGCGCTAGCACGAAGAGCAACAGTAACGAATCTCACGAACAAGTCGATTGAAATCGAGTGGTTGGATGGAATTGCAGAAATCCTACCTGCAGGAATTCAGAATCAAGAATTCAAAGCGATTTCCAATTTACTCTGCAGTTGGATGGATGTCGATGATCTCGATCGAGACTTTGCATTCTATCGCCTGCGTTCTTCTACAGGTGATTCCAGTATGGTAACGGAAATCACATCAGGTAATTTCTTGTTTGGTATTTTGAATCAATCATTGGTAAAACCAATTACCGATTCCGATTTGGTTTTTGGAATGGATTCCTCAAAACAATCCGCAAATTACTTGATTGAACATGGAATAGAATCGATCTTAAAACAACCACAAGTGACTGCGAACAAAATCCCATGCGGATTTATCCCGGTCCATCAAACGCTTCATTCAAGTAATTCTATTCAAATCGATATTTTGGTAGGACATACCCATTCCAAAGCTCAATTAGAGGCTTTGATTCAAACAGCCACAACGCCAAAATATTTGGATCAAAAACAAGTTGAAGCTAAAGCAATTATCGATGAGATGGTGAACGATGTTTCTACGGATACATCCTTCCATATTTTTAACGAATACATCAAACAAAACTACTTAGACAATCTCTTGCGCGGTGGATATCCAATCCCAATTGGAGACACTGTATATCATTTATTTTCTAGAAGACATGGAGATTTAGAACGAGATTATAATTTCTTCAGTCTCGCTCCAGAATTTTATTCTCAAGGAAGCGGAAACTTCCGAGATGTCTGTCAAAATAGGAGAATGGATAGTTTCATCCATCCTGAAGTTGGTTCTCACAACATCAAGCATTTTGCTTCTTTGATTCAACTAGATGGGTATAATCCGCTCACTGTCCACGGTTCTACATTTGAAATCGAAGAACCAGCAAACAGAGAACGATTGGTCAAACGCTTTTTCGGATCTCACCAGCGAGAACTTCAAGAATTCTTAGGGAATCGGTTCTCTCCAGGAGGTCTTGTCAATACGGTTGCCAATTGGAATGTAGAAGTGAAAGAAGAAAGCTACTTGGATGAAATCATCCAACAAGCAACCGAACACATCGAATCTGCATTTGGAGAAGGTTATTGGGTGGATCATTTCACTTATATACTAGATTTGGTCGATTCCTATGAAGCAATCTTTCCGGACAAAGTTGAACAACTGTTGTTTGATGAGAACGATATTCTAACATTCGAATCACCTGTCACTGTCCTCGGAAAGAGTGAGAAAACCGTTTTGACAAAAGAAGGAAAAGTACGTCAATACGGAAGTCTCTTACACTTTGATGAAGATAAGATTGAACAACTGCGTTTAAATCGTCACGGAACCAACTGGGTTCGTGTCGGTAATAAACTTTATAAAACCAATCTATTCGTAAAATTATTCTTACTGGTTCTAAATAAACACGCTGCCTTAGATAACGAGGGAATCGGCATAGAGATGGAAGCAGAAAAACCGGGATGGAACGATGCGATGAATGGGTTGCCTGGTTTATTTGGGTCTGGGGTTTCCGAAACCATTGAACTGAAGAGAATCATCGAATTCTTATTGAAGTATTTCAGCAAACAAACGGTTATTCTACCAAATGAAGTACATGAGTTATTCTATGGATTATTACAGGCGAGAAATTATCAAGAACGAGTTTCGGCAAAGGAAACGTATCGTGAAACGGTTCGTTTCGGATTAAGCGGAGAGTTTGTTTCAGAGAGTTCATCAGAAATCAAAGAATACTTACAGGCTTTAAATGATCATATTCAAATGACGCTAGAAACCCTATATGATGAGAATGAAGGGATTATTCCTACATTTATCGTGTATGATGTGAAAGAATATCAAGAAATTCGCCATCAGAACGCTCCGGTCTACGGAAAATCAGGACTTGAAATCGTAAATCCACTTGGATATCAAAAACGATACCTGCCAAAATTTTTAGAAGCACCTGCAAGGCTTTTAAAGCTCGACTTTGATACAATGAAATTAAAGAAGATGGTAAACGCTATCAAAGAGAGTCCGATCTACGATCGAAATTCGAAATTATATAAAACCAGTGAACCTCTTGATACAGAATCTTACGAGATTGGTCGAATCCGAGCGTTTACACCAGGTTGGTTGGAACGCGAAAGCGATTTTCTGCATATGATTTACAAATATCTATTCGGTTTATTGAAAGCTGGATTATACGAAGAATTCTATACAGAAATCAAAGACAACTTTGTTTGCTTCATGGATCCAGCGGTCTACGGAAGAAATCCGTTAGAAAATTCCAGTTTTATTGCTCCTAGTAATAATCCTAATCCATTGATTCATGGAAAAGGATTCTTACCAAGACTAAGCGGTTCTACCGTTGAAGTCTTGGATATCTGGAGACAAATGATGACTGGAGGCTACCCATTTGTAATGGAACATGGAAAACTAGTCTTCCGGCCACAACCAAAGATTGCAAAGGAATTTTTCAAAGAAAATCATCAATTGGAGTTTACTTTCCTGAGAAATACAAAAATGGTTTATGTGAACGAAAACCAAAAAGATACTTACACGGACTGCGAGATTACAAAAATCGAACTTTTCTCGGAAGCGGGAAAAGAAACATTCTATCAATCTTATCTTGATGGAATCCATGCTTACAATGTACGCGAGTGCCTTTACAATAAAATTGTATTATATATAAAATAGGAGGAATATTATGAAAAAAGGTATTTTATTTGCTTTGATTCTGTTGCTCAGCTTAGGATTTGTTGCTTGTACGGAAACGACAACGACAGCAACTGAAACTACAACTGCTGAAACAACAACCCAAGGAACTACTACAGAGGCAACAACAGCCGATACAGTAGGACCTGTATTTAGCGGTGTCGAAGATAAGACAGTATATCTTAACACTACGTTTAGTCCGTTAGAAGGCGTAACAGCTACCGATAATATTGACGGTGATGTCACAGCGAACATCACAGTTTCTGGTGTTGTTAATACTGCTAACACAGGTACTTTCTTCTTGAAATACAGCGTTACTGATAGCGCCGGAAACAAGACAGAAGCGACTCGTTATATCACAGTAGAAGTCGATCCTGAACAATTAGGTGATGCATTAATTCAAAACGGTGACTTTAGTTTAGGTTGGGCTGTATGGCATATGACAACCGGTAACGAAGGCGGAGCTGGAACTACTACAGTGACAGACGGCGTTTTGGAAGTTGATGTTACAGCTGTTAGTGGTGGACTTTGGGAACCACGTTTGGAAAGTAACGTAATCGATTTCGTTCAAGGAACTACATATGAAGTTTCCTTCGATGCAAAAGCAGCTGCTGCTAGATCCGTTCATGTTCAAGTAGGAGAATTGTTATCTTCTGCACCATGGTTCACTGATTACAAACCTGGACAAACAGAAATCTTTGACCTTTCAACAGATTGGCAAACATTCACATTCAAATTCACAATGACTTTGGAAGATGGTCCTGGACAATTGTTATTTGAAATGGGAACTGTAACTGGTGAAGTTGGTACTGACAACTTAATTACACAAATCTACTATGACAATATTTCTATCGTAGAAGCAACTCCGGATCCTGATACATCCGCACCTACCATCAGTGGTATTGAAGATGTTACATTAGAAACTGGAACTGCATTTGACCCACTTGCTGGTGTTACTGTATGGGATAACCGTGATGGAGCAATCACAATTGATTCTTCCAATGTAACCGGAACTGTTGATGTCAACACACCTGGAGACTACACATTGACTTATACGGTAACCGATGAAGCTGGTAATACAGCTACCGAAGACCGCGTTGTAACTGTTGTTGATTTGGTATTTGACGCAACAGGAGATGTAACCGATGGTTCTTTTGATACAACAACAGCTCTTACTGCAGAAGTACAAGATGCAAACAATGGGTATGCTGATATCACTGATCCTGAAATCTGGTATTACTATTTAGCAGATTGGGATGGAGCAGCAGCGACATTCAATGTAACCAATGGTGCAGCAGTAATCGATATTACTGCATCTGGAAACAATGACTGGGGAATCATGTTGAAACAAAAAGGTATCACTCTTGTACTAGGCGAAACTTATAAATTAACTTTCACAGCTAGCTCAACAGTTGACCGCGACATGATCGCCAAAGTAACAAATGATTATGCAAGTACTGTAAGCTTGACTTCAACAGCGACTACATTCGAATTCATCTTTACATATGAAGGTGCAAATACAACCTCTGCAAGAATCATGTTCTTGATGGGTAATACTCCTGCTTATGCAGCTGGTGTAGTAACAATCGATGATGTTTCTGTTTCTAAATTAGCTCAAACTGGTGGAGAAACCAATGGTTCATTCGATCAATTCGGATGGTCTACATGGGCTCAAGACTGGGGAACTGTCGGCGCTATCTCTCTTGACGTAGTCAGTGGAGAATTGGTCGCAGATGTATCTGCACTTGGAGAATCCAACTGGGCAGTACAATTGTTCCAAGAAGGAATCGTATTGGTTCCTGGTACAACATATACCATTACCTTTGATGCAAAATCATCTGTTGAAAGAGATATCAACTTAGTCTTAATCACAGATGTAGAAAACAGACAAACATTCAACTTAACTACAGGAATGTCAACTTATACCTATACTTTTACTTACAACGGAACAGCAACTACAGGTAAAATTGACTTTGAATTTGGAGCAATCAGTGCTTCCAGCGTTGCTGCAGTTATCACATTGGATAACATTGCTATGACAGACGGAACAAATCCAGTTACAATCGTTAACGGTGGATTTGACGAAGTAATCGGTTGGGGAACTTGGTCACATGATTCAGCATCCACAATTGAACTCGTAGGTCAAGAATTGGTTGTCAATGTTGCTTCCACAGGATCCAACAATTATGACGTTCAATTATTCCAAAATGATATCGAATTGGTAGAAGGCGCTACTTATACAATCGTATTTAGTGTCAAAGCAGATGTTGCTAGAGATATTATCTATAAGATTATGACTCCTGGTTATAATGTTCGTACTGAACAAACCGTATCTGTGACAACAGATTGGCAAACATTCAGCTTTACTTTCACTTATGATGGTACTGATCCTCTTGGACAAATCAACTTCGAACTTGGTGCTATCAATGGTGCTACTGCTGGAACCGTAACATTTGATAACATTCAATTCTACAGAAACTTTAACGCTCAAGAGTAGTTTACAAAAATTTCTAGGGCATAGGTCCTGCCTATGCCCCTTCTCTCTTGGGGTGCAACGATGAATAAATTAAGAGGAGTCAACCTAGGGGGTTGGCTTGTATTAGAAAAATGGATGACTCCGGAATTGTACGAGGGCTATTCTGCCGAAGATGAATTTCATCTTCTCGAACAACTCGGTGAATCCCGTTTCGATGTCCTACAAAAACATCGAGACACCTTTATCACAGAAGCCGACTTTGCTTGGCTTGAAAACAGTGGAATCAATACCGTTAGGTTGCCTGTCGGACATTGGCTTTTCGAAGACAAATATCCCTATATCAATTGCATTGATTCTGTCCGAAAAGCCTTTACGTGGGCAAAGAAATATCACTTGAACGTCCTATTGGATGTGCATGCTGCGCCGGGATGCCAAAACGGCTTTGATAACGGCGGTCTTTCTGGTGTTTGCGAATGGCCGGAACCATCGAATATTCGTGCGACACTAGAATTTATTGAACGGTTAGCAAAAGAGTTTAAAGCGGAACCCGCTTTGATAGGAATAGAAGTATTGAATGAACCAAGATGGAATATCGATCTTGGATTGATTCAAACATTCTATTTAGATGCTTACCACATTATCCGCAAAATTCTTGGCCCAGATTATCTAGTAGCGTTCCATGATGCATTTCGTTTGGATCAATGGAAAGATTTCTTTACGAACAATGACTTTACCAACGTTTGTTTGGATACCCATATGTATCAAGTGTTTAGTCATAACGATTCGATACGAAATCCTTCCGAAACGATTGAAAAAGCAGCCGTATTGAGATATGATGAAATCAAGAAGATTTCCTATGTCGATCTTATTATCGGTGAGTGGTCAGTCGGATTGCATCCAAACGTACTCAATCAAACCAAAGATTCGTTTGAAAAACAGGTCTTGTATCGAGCTGTCGGCAATGCTTTGCTGATGACGTTCGAACAGACAAAAGGTTGGTTTTTTTGGAATTATAAATTGTCCGAACAATCGACCAAAAAATATGTTGGCTGGTCCTATCGAGACTGTGCCGAGAAGGGGACTATCCCCTCGATCATAGAAGGAGAAGAACAATGAAGAAACTAATTGCTCTGTCCTTGATGGTTCTTGTAGGAATCGCTGTGATCGGATGTGACAAATCAACGACAACCGTTACTACCGCATCCACCACAACAACGACTACAACCCAAAATGGGACAACTTATACCGGAGACATTTGTGAAATCGATCCGTTCGATCCATCTTGTGTGACTCAAGACAACATCGTATTGAGTTATGCAGACTGGGGCGATCAAGAAATCAATCAAGCTTTGATTGCAGCTTTTGAAGCGAAATATCCAAATATCACCGTGGAATTACGTCAAGATATTACAGGTTCTGGTGCTGAATTCACTGGAAACTTAATCAATGCTCAAGCAGCGAACGTATTGCCGGACGTATTCGCAATCGATAATGTACCAACTGGTATTGCCAATGGGATGTTACTCGATGTATCCGAATACTGGGATATGGATTCAGATACGGATTCTATTTATCCAAATATTGCCGATACTGCTAACTACAATGGATTACGATTGGCAATGCCATCTTTCCAATTCATTAAAGGTATCTATTTGAATTTAACATTATTGGAATCATACAATATTACTATTCCAGACAAAGATTGGACTTATGATGAATTCATCGATTTGGCTATTGAAATTAGACAAGCTGGATTGAATGATTATGTATACGCAATCGATCCATGGTATGGAGATCTCGATTTCGAAGCAATTTTCCCAACGCAAGATGATGCGAATGTTGGCTATCAAACATTTGACGGGACATCGTTCCATTTCACTAGTCAAGCTTGGATCGACGCTTATAACACAAAACTTGATTTGTGGGATCAAAACGTCGTAGCGGCTTATACGGAAGAAGAACTAGCAGTATTAGGAGATATCTGGCCATGGTACGAAGGGCTTGTCGGTATGAAAATCGATGGTTCATGGAACTTATGGATGGTTGATGATATGTATGATGAAAAAGGAATCGAAGTTGGATTCTGGCCTTACCCTGGCGGTTCTGCTGGACAATTCCCACCAACGATTTTAGACTTCATCTGTGTCTCTTCACAAACAGAGCATCCATTGGAAGCTTACATGCTTGCAAAATGGATGACTTGGGGAGAAGAAGGATGGTTGGCACGTCTTGACGCGCTCGATGAAAGAGGAGATTATTATCTCGATCGTTATCCAATCGCCGACTTCCCTGAAGTATGGTCACAAGCAAGTAATTATGTCGATTATATCGAAGGTTTAAGAGAAAGTATTAATCTATTAGAATATTCGAAACCAGACGTAGACAAATGGTTACCTGGATACAAACAATTCTGGGAATGGGCAAGCAATGAAGAAAATGATTACTTCACCAGAATTTCAGAAGGATTGATTTCTCCAGAAGTATTTGCGGGAGAATGGGAAACCAAAATCAATCAATTGATTCAAGACGCTTTGGCTGAAATCAGTCAAAATAATTAAGTTATAGTGGATCAGGCAAGTTCGATACAACCGAATAATCAAGGTGAACGACCTTTTGTCCGACACTTTTTCATTGCAGGTTGGTCGGACTTGTCTTTCTATTATGAAATGCACGAAATGGGGTAGAGTTGATGAAACAATTTTGGCAAAAAACAAATAAGAAACACTTGGTAATTGCATTCCTTGTCTTGTTATTGACATTTGTACTCGTATCAATCAATTTAAAAGCAGATATTGAGTATTTAGCAATTGACAACGAAGCTGTTTCTTTGGTCAAATATGATCCAACATCCTATAGTGTCGTAACGGATTCATGGGTTGATGTCACAGATGCAAGTGCGATAGAAGTGACGGCGGATGATATGGATCTCTCCTACGAAGATGGAACTGCATATAACTACGATGGACCAGTTCTCCATCTTTTTGAGAATGATGAGATATCTTTTCAAGTTAATATTGTAGAATCCGGCGCTTATTTCGTTTTAATCGATCAACTCGACGTCTCTAGTTCTATTTTACCGAATGAAATTTCTCTGGCTATAAATTCCAACTATCCATTCCAAGAAAGTGAAGTTATCAAACTAACCACTTATTGGCAGTTTGAAAATGCAGAATTCGCATTGGATCGATACGGAAATGAAATCCTTCCAAACTCCGTGAAATCCGATGCATGGAATCATACCTATCTTTATGATTCCACTGCACTCAACAGCGAACCTTTGAAATACAATTTCGTTCTTGGCAGCAACACCATCACGTTAGGATGTGTGTCTGGAGAAATTTTACTCGGAAGTTTCTATATCATACCGATTTCTGAAACTCCGACATATGAAGAATACTTGGCGAATTATCCAAGTAGCGATATGGCAAATGGAATCATCCGAATCGGAGCCGAAGACTTAGCAGCGAAATCCAATCCTTCGATTTCCTTATCTTCAGAACGAGATCCATCTGCGACTTCTTATGATACAAAGTATACGTATCTCAATGCAATCGATGGAAGTAGTTTTGATTCGGGAAATGATGAAATCGTCTATCAATTCGATGTCACAGAAGATGGATATTATTATCTCGGTTTCAAATACAAACAGGATTACTTGATGCAAATGCCTGTATTCCGTGAAATCGCTATTGACGGGGCAGTTCCTTTTAGCGATATGGAAGATTATGCTTTCCATTACACAGCGGAATATCAAAATCTTATTCTCAATAACGGAACAGAAAATTATCGATTTTATCTAACGGCGGGAACACATACGTTGTCTTTGCGTGTCGTCTTGTCTCCTTATCGGAATGCCTACGAAAATATCGTCCAAATCATGGATGAAATCAATACCTTGAGTTTACAAATCAAACGCTTGACTGGGAATACATCTGATAAGTACCGTACTTGGAAACTCATCGATTATATCCCGGATATTGAAACGAGATTGGATTCTTGGATTAGTGTTTTAAGCCAAATCTATGATGAATTGTCTCTCTATTCTCATCAAGACAATCCTGGTCAGTTAACTAATCTGAACCTTGCCTTGACAAGACTGGAAGATTTACGAGAAGACGTTGATGATATCCCAAATAAAATGGAATTGCTTGCGGATGGAAGTACCTCCTCAACTCAATTCCTAGGATCCACTGTGGAAGGATTGTTATCGAACGGTTTGGATCTCGAAAGTATTTATATCAGTGGAACAGAAGAACTACCGAAACCAGAAGCCAATGTATTGGTTCGTTCCGTAGAGAGTGTCAAACGTTTCTTCTTATCGTTTGGTGCGGATGAATATTCCGTAAAATCAGATGAAGAAGGCGTTGTCGAAGTATGGGTCAACCATCCACGTCAATATATTGAAATCATGCAACAAATGATTGATAATGATTTTACCCCTACAACTGGGATTAAAATCAGGTTATCCATTATGCCTGATGAAAATAAACTTATCTTAGCCAATTCGACCAAATACAGTCCCGATGTCGCACTAGGTGTTAATTATTGGATTCCGTATGAGTTTGCGATTCGTGGCGCAGCTGTAGACTTGCGCGAATTCTCTGGCTTTGGTGAAATGGTTCAAGACTTCTCAATCGGTGCGATGGTTCCTTACGTATTCGAAGAAGGAGTTTATGGGATTCCCGAAACTCAGAATTTCTGGGTTACCTTCTATCGAACCGACATTTTTGAAGCCCTCAATCTTCCGGTGCCAGAAACTTGGGAAGAAGTAATTGAGATTTTACCGGAATTACAACGTTACGGAATGAACTTCTACGAACCATTAGCAATGTTCAAGGGATTTAAACCATTCGTTGCGACGATTCCGTTTATTTACCAGTTTGGTGGTACTTTATATGCGACTGATGGTATGAGTACGGTGATCAATTCCGAAGAGTCTCTCAAAGGAATTGAATTGATGACTGATTTATTCACTGTGTATAATTTACCGGAAGAAATCACCAATTTTTACAACCATTTCCGTTATGGAGATTTACCGATCGGGATCAGTGATTTGTCAACCTATTTGCAGCTAACGATTGCAGCTCCTGAGATTGCAGGTAAATGGGCGATTGCACTTCATCCTGGTGTAGAAAACTCTTCAGGAGAAATCGAACGTTGGGCAGCAACTGGTGCGCAATCCGCAATGATACTCTCCAAGAGCGAATATCAACAAGAATCTTGGGAATTCCTAAGTTGGTGGATGTCGACCGATGTACAAACCAGTTTTGCACAACGTCTCCAAACCACTTATGGAACTTCTTATCTATGGAATACAGCAAACTTAGAAGCTTTCGCACAGTTGCCATTGCCAAGCGATGATATTGAAATCATTCTGGAACAATGGGAATATGCATTGGAAGCAACGAGAATCCCTGGTTATTATATGGTAGAACGCGAAATCAGTAATGCGTGGAATACCATTGTCTTTGACGATGCCAATCCTCGAATTACATTAGATGAAGCGGTTCGTACAGCAAACCGGGAAATCCTCTACAAAATGGAGGAATTCGGCTATGTCGAAAATGGCGTTGTAATTCAAAATTACAATGTCGCAACTATCGACAATATTAGCCAATGGTTAAAGGAGTATGATAGCAATGATTAGCAAGATTAATCGTCCGGCTTGGTTTATCACGCCGTACATCGTACTCTTCAGTGTCTTTATATTAGTTCCGGTACTGATAGCGGTCGGATTATCTTTTACTTATTTTAATACCATTGAAACGCCAGAGTTCATCGGCCTCAGAAACTACATCGAATTATTGACTAGAGATGAAGTGTTTATGCAATATGTCTTACCAAATACCATCAAATTTGCCTTTATTGTTGGTCCTGTTGGTTATATGATGAGTTTCATTTTGGCATGGATGCTAGCGCAGATTCCTCATAAACCAAGAACGGTATTAGCTATTATCCTATATAGTCCTTCGATGACTTCTGGGATCGCTATGACTGTTGTTTGGACTGTTTTGTTCAGTGGTGATCCTACCGGGTATTTAAACAGTATCTTATTGCAACTTGGGATTGTAACCGAACCAATCCAATTCCTAACTTCCGCAGACTATTTGATGAATATTATGATTATCGTTTCGCTTTGGGGAAGTATGGGTGTTGGTTTCTTGGCTATGCTCGCCGGTATTTTGAATATCGATAAATCCCTCTATGAAGCGGCTTATGTTGACGGGTTGAAAAATCGTTGGCAAGAGATATTCTATATCACCATTCCATCGATGAAACCGCAGATGCTCTTTGGAGCTGTCATGGCGGTTGTCGGCACCTTCCAAGCAGGTGCAATCGGAGTCATGTTATCGGGTGGAAATCCAACCCCACAATACTCCGGACAATTGATGGTCAATCATATTGAAGACTACGGATTCATCCGCTATTTAATGGGATATGCATCCGTTATTTCCGTTGTGCTCTTGTTGTTGGTCTACGGTATTAGTAGAACCACCTTCAAGTTGCTTGGCGAACGGCATTAGGGAGGAGGAGCATATGGCTAAATTTCAAGGCGTTAATATCAACCCGGCTCGCTATCATAAGAGTCAATTGAAATTCTATTTTGTTCTGATTCCGATGGCATTGTTTATTGCCCTGCCGATCATCTTTATCGTCAGTCATGCCTTCAAACCAGAAAATGAACTTTTCGCCTATCCACCGAGATTCTTTGTAAGAGTACCGACATTACAGAATTTTAGAGATTTGGTATCGATTGCCAACGAGTCTGGAATTCCATTCTCTCGTTATCTCTTCAATTCTTTTGTGGTCACGGTACTAGGTGTAACGATGTCTGTTTTATTTACTTCAACAGCTGCTTACGCGTTATCGAAACTGAAATTCACAGGAAAAAAAGTCTTATTTGAAATCAATACAATCGCATTGATGTTTGTTCCGATTGCAGTCACCATTCCACGCTATTTGATTATTGCGAATCTAGGAATGATTGACAGTTATTTCGTACTTATTTTGCCGCTGATTGCCATGCCGGTTGGTTTGTTCTTGGTGAAGCAGTTCATCGATCAAACTCCGGATGAACTGATTGAGTCGGCAAAAATCGACGGAGCTTCAGAAATGCAAATTTTCTTCAAGATTATCGTACCAATTGTTTCGCCAGCTTTGGCAACCGTTGGTATTTTGGCATTCCAACTATTATGGAATGATACCTCGGGTTCGTCTTTGTATATCAATGACGAACGCATGAAAACCTTAGCATTTTACTTCTCGACCTTAGGTGCAAGAACAGGAAATACTGTTGCCGGACAAGGAGTCTTGGCAGCGGCTTCCTTGATCACATTCGTACCGAATATTGTGATCTTCATCTTCTTGCAGAGTCGCGTCATGAACACCATGGCCCACTCGGGTATCAAATAATGAAAAAGATACTTAGCCTGGTTGTATTATCTCTCCTTGTATTTGCGACGTTCGGTACCGTGGTCAATGCAGAATCCGGAGTAAGATACAATACTTATACCAGCAGCAACAATCATTATGTTCGTACTCAAACGGCGTATATTGCTTTAACTCAAAACGATACGATCTATGGGGAATCCTTGGATACTCCAAATGATCTATATATCGATGCAAACAATTATGTTTATATCGTTTCATCGGATACTTTGGCAGACACCGGTAAAATTATCAAGTTTAGCTTGGCTACAGAAGAAGTGACCATTTTAGGTCAAGACTTCCTGATTAACCCTACCGGTATCTTTGTCAATGAGGATGGCGAGATCTATGTTGCGGATAAAGCCGCAAACAAAGCATATAAGTTAGATAGTGCGGGGAATATTCTTTTGGAAATCACGAAACCAACATCTCCTTTGTTTGGTAGCGATGAATTCCAACCTCGAAAAATCATCAGTGATACAAGAGGCAATATTTATATCTTAAACAACGGCTCCAAAGGTTTGGCTCAGTTTACCAGCAGTGGAGAATTTATTGGTTATTTCGGTACCAATACGATTTCTCCATCTCTTCGAACTGTCCTTCAATATGCATTTTTTACGGATGAGCAACGTGCTCAACTCTATAGTTTGACTCCACCTGAGATTTCCAATATGGCAATCGATGATCGTGGTCTAATCCATACTGTCAGCCTTGGTGTAGAAAACTATGGTGTGAAGAGGCTAAACATTTCCGGGGATAATCTATTACCGGAAATGCTCAATGAATTGGATTTAGCTGACGTTTATGTCGGTCCAATCGGCAATATTTATGTTATCAGTAAATCCGGGTATATCTCTGAATACGACCAAGAAGGAAACCTCTTGTTCATGTTCGGTGGTCAAGATGTATCCAATCAAATCAAGGGGTTATTCAATATTCCATCCGCAATCGCTGTAGATGATAAATACAACATTTATGTGTTAGATTCCGCCAATCAAGAATTACAGATTTTCGTTCCTACGGATTTTGCTTCTTTGGTTCATACCGCTTTGGATTATTATCAAGAAGGACAATATATCGACAGTAAAGAACCATGGGAAGAAGTACTGAAGATGAATGATTTGTTTGATTTGGCACACAGTGGTTTGGGAAACGCATATTACAGTTTAGGCGACTATGAAAAAGCGCTTCACGAATATTATGTATCATACGATCGTTCTGGATATAGCGATGCTTTCTGGGAAGTTCGTAATGCTTGGTTGTTAACTAATATTCAAACCTTATTGATTATTGGTTTCGCCTTGTTGATTGTTTACTTCGTCAATATGAGAATACACTTTATGCGCTTTGTGACGAATCCAGTCAAAAAAGGATTCCGGGCTCTTTACGACAAGAGCAAGACTATCAATGAGATGTTATTTGTCTTTGCCTATTTGAAGAACCCAGCCGATGCTTCGTATGATATCAAACGAAAGAATCGCGTGTCGATGTTTTCTGCGACAGTGTTGTTGCTGTTATTCTTTGCGATTTATTTAGTCTATATTTATAATTTAGGATTCTTATTCAATACGAGAGTGATTGAAGAAATCAATGTTTCAGAAGAAATCCTTAAGATTTTCTTACCGTTTGCACTTTGGGTTATCGCCAACACCTTAATCTCCTCGATTCGAGAAGGAGAAGGTCGTTTCAAAGACGTTTATATCACAACCATCTTTGCATTGGCGCCTATCGTATTGGTACTACCAATCATTACAGTACTAAGTCATTTTCTAACTTACAATGAATCATTCCTAATCGATATGTTGACATTCATCGGAATCGGTGCTTCTGTGATCTATTTCTTTATTATGGTCAAGGAAACCCATTATTATTCTGTGAAAGATAGTCTCCTATCCATTCTCATTTCGTTCTTTACGATGATTATGTTGTTGTTGGGATCAATCATCATCTATATCTTGTTGAGCGAGTTGTTTACGCTCATCAAAGATATTGTCATGGAGGTGTTCTATCGTGTTTAACATCATCAAGAAACTATTGATCGTGGGCATGATGAGCCTTGTGATCTTCATGGTCGTTCAAGCAGCTGAATATCAACAATACTTAGAAGCAAATGATACTTATGATAATTATGAATTCATCGAGTCCGCAAAACTCGCTTCTTCGCGATACACAACACCGGACGATCTATCCATTGTCGATCCTAGTTATTATATTGAACTCACCAACAAGGATGAGTTAATCCAAGAAAACGATTCTCTTCAACTGTATTTCAATGAAGATACGATTTCCTTCAAAATTCGCAACAAGGATACTGGTTACGTTTGGAGTAGTTCCATCGAAGATGCCAGTTCAGCCGGCACTTATGAAGGTTTGCTATCAAGTGGTATCGGAATTGAATACATTCAGATTGAAAAAGATATGATGATTGAAGAGAATATCGGTATCGCCGATACCGTCTTTACCGTGGAACGTGAAGTCACGGAAAACGGAATCAAGTTGTCATTGACATTTGGAGGATATTGTTCCACTCGTCTGTGTACTCGAATGTACGATCGATATTTAGAAGGCGATTATACGTTGGAAGAAATGATTGAATTCGGTTTTACCGAAATCAATATTGGTTTTGATTTCTATGTAACATTAACCGATACTGGAATCAGCGCTTATATCCCAACGGATAGCATTGTGGAACCAAATCCAGACCAAATCGTTTTATCAAGTATCATCATTTTCCCTGCCATGGGAGCGACGAATATGGACGATATTCCGGGATATATGGTGATCCCGGATGGGTCCGGAGCTTTGATTCGATACCAAGACAATCAAGGACAGTTTAATGCGGCGTTTGAAGAACGCTTCTTTGGCGATAATTATGGATTGGAAGATTTGACACAATCCGTAGTAAATTATGATTTGAATATGCCGATCTTTGGTGCGGTTCACGGAGTGGATCAAAATGCCTTTGTAGGGATTATCGAAGAGGGAATGTACAATGCAAGATTGTTTGTCTATCCAAATGGTGCGAACAATGTTCCATACAATTTGATTTTCCCGAAATATGATGTCAAAGAAGTGTATCGTCAAAGTTTCTCCTCAGATGGTTCTGGAGGAGCGATGAAATACCTTGAAACTTCAACATCAGATATCAAAGTTCGTTACGACTTTTTAGATAACGACGATGCCAACTATGTCGGTATCGCGAAAGATTATCGAGATTATTTGACAAATCTAGGAGATTTGACGGCTCAAACCCAAAGTGGAGATATCAATTTATTTATCCAATATTTGATGAGCGATTCCGAAAACTCATTCTTGGGTAGTGCATTAGTAGAAATGAGTACTGTCGAGCAAGTGAAAGAGATGTATGATTATTTCATGGATCTCGGAATTCAACGCCAAATCGTTGGATTCATGGGATGGAATGAAGGCGGATACAGTGGCGAATTGCCATCCGTTCTAAATTTCGAAAATCGCCTTGGTTCGAACAGCAGTTATCGTTCTTTAATCGATTACATCAGTCAAGATAATACCGTTATGTTATTAAATAACTATGTTCTTGCTAGCAGCGATACAAATGGTATCAGTTACCGTAATGATGTTGCTAAAGGTAGCAATCGCTTTAAATTGGAATATACCTGTACAGACTGTGTACACTCGACAACTTATGTGTTATATCCACATGTAACAAGGGATTTGGCCTTGGATATGTATGACGACTATGTTTCTGAAAACGTCCAAGTATTATTTGAAACGATGGCCAGTGTTTTGATTTCCTATTATGATTCTGGTTTTTATAACCGTGAAGACAGTGTTGCTTATTATTTAGAAGCTATGCAACAATATCAGGGAATCGGAAACTATTCTTACCCATTCAGCTATGCGTTTGCCTATACGAATGCGTTCTATGATACACCGTTGTATAATTCACAACTGAAATATTACGACGATGTCGTTCCTTTACTACAAATTGTATTAAAAGGTAGCGTAGATATGTATGCTTCCTATCTGAATTACAACAGTTTAGGAAAAGAGACTCTATTGAATCTCATTGATTTTGGTATCAATCCTGCATAT
>QKCT01000026.1 GCA_003245625.1 Bacillota bacterium
GTGCCATTTCACATCTATAAGGGGAATGAACTTATAGAAAGTTTCGAAGCGGTACCTTTTCACGTTGATTTATCAAAAAAATATCTTGATGCATTGTATGATACTAAACTTAATTTGAATATAATATTAACCCCCAGAGCTTTACTATTTTCTATGATAAAAGTCAATGAACTTGGTATGTCCATAATCATTGGGCCTAGTAGATCGGTCCATATTCCTGATCCCGAAATGCGTGATATTCTAATAGACTTTGATTTGAAGTTAACGGATTACGATGAGTTAAAACGCTATTTGAATTCGGTACGAATAATGCCAATTGAAAGCTTTGTTTTAATCAGTATGACGCTGAATACACTTATCAATAATGAGATAGTTCCTTTTGAGACGTTCTACAATGATGTTGTTCCTTATGATGTTGAAGTTGATATTGATGTATATAAAAGAGTTGTAGATTATCTTGATGGTAGAGAAGAAATCCCATATAACTCGAAACGATACCAAGAACACGAAAAGAAGACAATGTTTTATATCAAACATGGAATGCAGGATAAATTAGTGGAACATTTATCCAAAGGGTATCAAGGCGGGCGACCAACAGCCTTTACAACAAATGCTTTAAGACAATACAAGGATCGATGCATCTCGATGACTACACTTGTATCAAGAGCGGCCATGGAAGGTGGTCTTGATTCTGATATTGCATATAAATTGTTTGATCTTTACTGTATGAAAGTCGAGCAAGCATCCAGTATTGATAATCTTAATAAAATTCAAGGTAATGTTTTGTTTGATTATGTTAAAAGAGTTAGATCATATCAATATAGCAATACTGATGATCCTACTGTTAATCGAGCAGTTGCATATATTCACAGGAATATCAACTCGAAATTGACAGTTTCTTTAATCGCAAATCAAATCAATATAAGCAATGGATATTTATCGGTAAAATTTAGAGAAAACATAGGTGTCTCAATTCCAACATATATCAATCAACAAAAAATTAACGAGGCGAAGAATTTGCTTAATTTCACTGATCGATCTCTCGTTGAGATATCTGAATACCTTTCATTTTCTTCGCAATGTTATTTTCAAAATGTTTTCAAGCAAATCACAGGTTTAACACCGATGGAATACAGAAAACAATGTGAGTCTCATAAGAATCCTGATTTTTAAAACAAAGAATGCGCTTTAAGCGTATTTTTTTTAGAATCAAAATAGAATACAGAAAATGGAAACAATTATTTGGTTTTTTGTAATTATTCGCTATATATTGTAACAAATTGAATATACTTGATGATAAAATTATGATAGTTAAGTACTTATAGTATGCCAAGAATATAATATTGATTTCATAGTCGTCATTATATGTGAGGACAATACGACTTAATGTACTACGATCATTAACATAGGAGATAATTAATATGACACGTTATGAACAAGCGAAGGCAATATATGATGGATTTGATATTGATACTGAGAACGCAATAAATACAATAAGTACTATACCTGTTTCAATCCATTGTTGGCAAGGCGATGATGTCTCTGGATTCGAGAGCGATTCAACTTTGTCTGGTGGAATACAGGTAACAGGAGATTATCCTGGTAAAGCAAGAAATTTTGAGGAGTTGAAAATGGATTTCTTAGAAGCTATCAAGCATATCCCAGGAACAAAACGTATCAATCTTCATGCTATATATGCCATTTCTACCAGTACTATCGACCGCGATCAAATTAAAGGGAAACATTTCGATCCGTGGCTAGAATTCGCTAAGGAACACGATTTAAAAATCGATTTCAACCCAACATTCTTTGCTCATCCTATGGTTAAAGATAATCTAACTTTGTCTTCTCCAGACGAAAGAGTCAGAGCGTATTGGATTAGACATGGAATAGCGTGCCGAAAGATTGCAAAATATATTGGGGAGAAGCAAGGGTCTCCTTGCCTTTTCAATGTTTGGATTCCGGATGGCATGAAAGACATTCCATCTGACAGGCTTGGACCACGTATACGACTCAGGGATTCATTGGATCAGATAATGGATGAAGATTACAGTGATGAATATGTTATTGACGCTGTCGAAAGTAAAGTGTTCGGGATTGGGCTTGAAAGTTATACAGTGGGATCCTCAGAATTTTACATGAATTATGCCAAAGAAAAAGGTATCTGTTGTTTGTTAGACAATGGACATTTTCACCCTATGGAAAATGTAGCTGATAAAATATCATCATTGTTGATGTTCAACAATTATGTGGCTTTACATATTACTAGATCGGTGCGTTGGGATAGCGATCATGTAGTTCGTCTTGATGATACGATTCAGGACATTGCGGATGAGATTCTAGCATCAGGACAGCCAGAAAGGTTTTTGATCGGACTAGATTTCTTTGATGCCTCCATCAATCGTATTGCGGCATGGGTTATTGGATCCCGAAATATGCAGAAAGCTTTGCTTAAGGCTGCACTCAAACCATTCCAAGAACTTAAAAAACTTCAGGATGAAGGAAATTTCACCAAATTATTGGTTCTTCAAGAAGAACTGAAGATGTTGCCTTTTAATGATGTTTGGCAAGAATATTGTCGACGTCAAAATGTCGAACCTGATAGTTCTTGGTTTGATAAACTGCTTGAATATGAAAAAACATATTTACATGTAAGAAAGTAAAAGGTGTTTAGTTACGAAACGACATATCTAGAATAGACGATCAATGAATATTCTGTATTATAAGAAATGAGGATTAAGGATGAATTATATGTTTACTCACTTAGCAATAGACCTTGGAGCAAGCGGAGGCAGACATGTTGTTAGAATCATAAAAAATAATTTAAGTAAATATATAGAAGTTTTTCGTTTTGAAAATTACACAGATCTAACAGATGGGCATTTAACATGGGATATACATAGAATTTGGGAGAATATTAAAAACGGTATAATTATTGCGTGCAAAAAGTACCCAGATATTAAAACCATTGGTATAGATACTTGGGGTGTAGATTACGTCTTAATGAATGGGGAAAAGGAAATATTGCCAGTATATGCATACCGTGATAACAGAACCTCATTAGGTTGTGAAATTGTTAGCAAGAAGATTTCGGAAAATGAGTTATATTTAAAGACCGGTTGTCAGTTCCAACCTTTCAACACAATCTATCAATTGCTAACTGACAAACTATTTGGTAGACTAACGATAGCAACAGATTTTCTTATGTTACCTGAATACTTCTTTTGGAAATTGACAGGAGTAAAACTTCACGAATACACAAATGCTACAACAACTGGCTTAGTCAATGCGAAAAAGGAATCGTATGATTTGAATATCATTAGCAAGTTAGATTTACCTACACACCTATTTAAAAAATTAACAAAACCTGGACACATTGAGCCATTGTCAGACGAGATGGAAAAAGAACTTGGCGTGTATGCCGATGTGGTTCTGGTTGCTACTCATGATACAGCAAGTGCAGTCGAGGGTATAGACATACCTATGAATGCTCTGTATCTTTCCTCTGGTACGTGGTCTTTGCTAGGCGTCAAACTACCAGACCCGATGTTGGACTTGGAAGCAAGAAAATTGAATTTCACAAATGAAGGCGGAGTAGGATATATTAGATTCCAAAAAAATATTATGGGATTATGGATTATCCAGCAATTGAAAAGCGAATTACATATTAGTTCCTTCGAAGAAATGACTGATATGGCTAAAATTAGTGAGTATAGAGAAACATTTAATGTGGATGATGATTCGTTACTATCTCCAAAATCTATGAAAAAAGCAATAATGGCATTACTGATATTAAATAAAAAAAAGAAACCAACTTCAGATAACGAACTGATTAATTCAGTATTTCATAGTTTGGCTTTATCATATAAGAAAACAATAGACGAAATCGAATTGCTAACACAAAGAGTATATGATTCAATATGTGTCTTTGGCGGAGGCGCAAAAAATGAATATCTGAACAGCTTAATCCATATATATTCAAAAAAGAATGTTTTTGCTTTTCCAGTGGAAGCGTCGGCTATTGGTAATATTAAGATTCAAGAAACAGCGGTGAAAAAAGAAAGGTAGTTGTCATTCGTAAACTATATTCATAAGAGGGAGAATAGAAAAATGATATTAGAATTGGATTACATTAAAGGATTCATACGCATGGCTACAGATGGTTTTAATAAAGGTTGGCATGAACGGAATGGTGGCAATTTGAGCTATAGAATGAAACCAGAAGAAGTTGAAGAGTCTAGAATATACTTTGATTCAATTGGTAAATGGGTTAATATAGATGCTGATGTACCATCTTTGGCGGGTGAATACTTTATCGTGACGGGGTCTGGTAAGTATTTCCACAATATTGAATCTAATCCGATAGAATCAATTGGTATAATTCAGATTGATGATTCTGGTAGAAGATACCGAATAGTATGGGGATTGAATAATGGAGGAATTCCTACTAGCGAATTACCTACTCATCTTTTGAATCACGCTATCAAAAAGCGTGTTACTAACAATATGCACAGAGTTATTTATCACGCACATACCACTAATATTATAGCTCTTACATTTATTATACCTTTAAAAGACGAGGTGTTCACTAGGCAACTGTGGGAGATGGCTACGGAATGTCCTGTGGTTTTCCCAGAAGGAGTGGGAGTTGTTCCTTGGATGGTTCCTGGAGGAAGCGCGATTGGTATTGAAACATCCAAATTGATGGAGAAATATAATGTTGTTATATGGGCACATCATGGTACTTTTTGCTCGGGGGTGTCCTTTGATCTCGCATTTGGATTGATGGATACGGTCGAGAAATCAGGTGAAATCCTTGTGAAAGTATTATCAATGTCCAATACTAAATTGCAGACAATAACAGAAGAGAATTTACATGATTTAGCTAATGCATTTAAGGTTGATCTCAATGTAAACGCATTTGAAATATGAGTTGCACTGAGATTGAAAAAGGATAATGTATTCTGATATTTAATTGAATACTAAAATTAAATATATATGAAAAAAGCGCATTTCAGCGCTTTATTCGTTTTGCTAAGAACTATAGTCGAGTCAGACACAAGAAAAAGATATTAATTCTAAAAATTAAGCAACTTTATTGCATCGTAGGTGATTCCAGAATTATTTACGAAGATTGATTTTTACTATGAAATAGAATATATAGAACAGATAAAGAGTTTTAAAGTGTTATTCAACGATAATTATATGATTTTTGAAGGGGGATACCCAATGATTTTAGTATAGTTACGATAAAAAGTAGAGTAATCATTGAAACCTAGTTTTTCTGAGACTTCTATCAATGTATAGCCCTCTTTGATTAATTCTTGTGCGTACATAATCCTTTTATTATTAACATACCTCATAATTGGCACTTTAATTGAATCATGAAATATTTTATATAGATTGGATTTGGAAATATAGAAATTTTTACATAAATCATTGATTGTAATGTTTCTATTCAAGTTATCATTGATATAATTTAATATTTGATTCACCTTATTATCTAAAATGATTGAATCCGATTCGTTCGTTTTGAGTTCAGACAAATAAATCAATAGTACTATCAGCCCAGATATGAATGCTTGCTTCAATCTCTCTCCATTAAAGTCATTTGCAAAATCATCAAAATGAAAAAACTTTGCTAAAAGTTTTCTATCTTCGATACTATATAGGTTTTTCTTGTTTTCTAAGGGCGAAGTAAGGATTTCAGGTATGAAGCTTACTGGAAAACGGAAAACAAACCGTTCATACGGAACTGGAGAAATCTTTTTTACATGATGATGTTCTCCAGGTTTGATAATCAATAGGCTGCGAGGAGTCAATGTATAAACTCGATTTTCTATCGCATAATCTAAATCGCCCTTGATGATTAGCAAGAGCTCATATGTAGGGTGAAAATGATCTCCGAAATCATCCTCCATTTTCCCTTTTAGTGCAACTTTGTGGGAGAAATAGAAATCTCCATAATCAAATAAATATTCCATATTATGAATATAGCATATAAATGTACTAAATGCAATATTGGTAAGAAAAGTTGCAATATGATTTTACTGATAATTATGATAAAATGTGAATACAGCATGTATAGGAGTTTTATCATAGATTTAAGATGAATTTTTTGTACCAATGAAATCGATCCTCTTATATGTGGACTTATGGTATGCAGGTGAACACTATGCAATTCAAACTATCGATTGTATCGTTATTTTCTATTGGTTCATACATAAAATCCTTTAAAAAATACTAGAGAGAGATGAAAGTGATGATGAATCTTATATGTTTTGGCATATAGAGAATTTACAAATTAGATGTAGCTGATAGTTTAGAACGAATTGATATTAATTAAACATGGGGCATATGGGAAAACCATGCCTAGGTTAGGAGATGGAGTTATGAAATATGATATTGCAGTAGTAGGGCTAGCAGTAATGGGAGAGAACCTGGCTAGAAACATTGTTTCAAAAGGCTTTAAAGTCGCTGTATTCAATCGGCACGAAGGTGTAGTGGATAAGTTTATTGAGAAGTATGGGGAAGGGGATTTTAAAGCTGCTCATTCCTACGAAGAACTAGTTGCATTGTTAAAGAAACCAAGAAAGATTTTATTAATGATTAAAGCTGGAAAACCAGTAGATTCGGTCATTGAAACATTAATTCCTTTACTTGAGGAAGGAGATATCATCATTGACGGTGGAAATTCTTATTACCAAGATTCAATTAGAAGAACAGAATATTTGGAAAGCAAGGGTTTGTTGTTTGTCGGAAGCGGCGTTTCTGGTGGAGAAGAGGGGGCTCTATTGGGTCCTTCCATCATGCCTGGAGGATCTGAAAAAGCATGGCCTTTGGTTAAAGATATTTTGCAAAAGATAGCCGCCAAGACAGAAAGAGGAGAAGTTTGCTGTGACTGGGTAGGTCAAGATGGCGCTGGTCATTTTGTAAAAATGGTCCACAATGGTATCGAGTATGGAGATATTCAGTTAATTACAGAGGTGTATCAGATAATGCGAGATTCATTGAAGATGACAAATGAAGAAATTCATAATGTTTTTCTTCAATGGAATGAAACAGAACTCAATAGTTATTTAATTGAAATTACATCAGTCATATTTACAAAGAAAGATGAAGATGGATCTTACTTGATTGATAATATTCTCGATACAGCTGGCCAAAAGGGTACAGGAAAATGGACTGCTATTAGTGCGTTAGATGAGGGGGTTCCCTTAACGTTGATTGGTGAGGCTGTATTCGCAAGAGCATTGTCATCTATGAAAAATCAGCGTATCAAAGCTGCGAAAGTCTTTAATAAAGAAATAAAAGAGTTTATAGGAGATAAAAAAGGATTTCTTGATCAATTAAAAGGTGCATTATATTGTGCCAAGATTATTTCTTATGCACAAGGATTTGCTTTGATGCAAGAAGCTGCTAAAACATATGGATGGAATCTAAATTACGGGAATATCGCTCTCATGTGGAGAGGTGGATGTATCATTCGTTCTGCTTTTCTTGGCAAAATAAAAGAAGCTTATGATCAAAACCCTAATCTTGATAATCTTTTACTTGATGATTATTTTAAAAAAGCAGTAAACGAAAGATCTGAAAGTTGGAGAATAGTAGTAGCTACTTCGATTCTTAATCGAGTACCGATACCCGCATTAAGTACTGCTCTATCATATTTTGATGGCTATACCACAGAGAATCTTCCTGCAAATCTATTACAAGCGCAAAGAGATTATTTTGGAGCGCATACATATGAAAGAAGAGATAAAGCAAGAGGAGAGTTTTACCACACAAATTGGACTGGTAAAGGTGGAACTACTTCATCGACAATATACAATGCCTAAGGGAGGTTAAGATATGAGTAGAAATGTATTTTTATACGAAAAAGGAGAATTGGGACTTTCCGACACAGAGATTTTTCAAGGACTGAAAGAATCGATAAATGGAATGAGACTCGACAAGGTTTTAATTATCCCTCCTGATATAACAAGATTTTATTCCAAAGCTGGCTTTATAACCAATCAATATTATCATCTCTTGAAAGGAATCTCAAATCAAATTGATATCCTTCCGGCTTTAGGAACACATGTTCCAATGGATAAGGCGGAACTCGACATGATGTTTGGCGATATTCCCCATGAACATTTCATTGTGCATGATTGGCGAAATGATATTGTAGACATAGGAACTGTCCCTAGTGATTATATCTTTGATATAACGGATGGAATGTGGGAACAACCAGTTGTTTGTGAGGTTAATAAAAAGATAATGGAAGGGAATTACGACCTGATATTGTCAGTAGGGCAAGTTGTTCCCCACGAAGTCATTGGTATGGCAAACCATTCAAAAAATATTCTTGTAGGATGTGGCGGAAAACAGACTATTAATGGGTCGCACATGATCGGAGCAGTATATGGTATGGAAAGGATGATGGGAAAAGATAATACACCTGTCCGGAAAATACTTGACTATGCAATGGAACATTTTTTGAATAAGCTCCCTATCATTTTTGTTTTGACTGTTACAACTGAAAACAGAGGCAAAGTTTTGACTCGAGGACTATTCATCGGACCTGGGAGAAAAGGCTTTGAGGCTGCAGTTGAATTAGCTCAGAAAAGGAATATAAATTTCATTGATAAAGGTATAAAAAAATGTGTTGTATTTCTCGAACCAAAAGAATTCAAAAGCACATGGTTGGGAAATAAGGCTGTTTATCGGACTAGGATGGCGATTGCTGACGGCGGTGAACTAATAGTTCTCGGGCCAGGAATCACCCGCTTTGGCGAAGACGATAAAATTGATAAATTGATAAGGAAATATGGTTATACAAATACGGCCAATATTATGGAAAAATTCCGAACAAACAAAGATTTGCAAGAAAACATGAGCGCTGCTGCTCACCTAATACACGGCTCTAGTGAAGGAAGATTCCAAATCACCTATGCAGTCAACAATCTTTCTCAAAAAGAAATAGAGTCTGTAAATTATAAGTATGTTGACTACCAGCAAATGATTAAGATATACAATCCAGAAAAACTTACATATGGTTGGAATATAGTCAGTGGTGAAGAAATTTACTATATACCCAATCCAGCACTTGGATTGTGGATTGATAAAAACAGATTTTGAAAGGAGAACTACAAAATGAAGTTACCTCAGATAGACAATCTTGAAAATAAGGTAGTGGTCTTAACTGGTGGAGCAGGGGTTCTAGGTGAGTCCTTTGCATATGCTTTTGCTGCGGCAAAAGCTAAAGTCTGTATCTTAGATTTGAATCTAGATCGTGCAGAAGAAATAGCAGCTAAAATAAGAAACCTTGGACAAGAAGTTTTAGCAGTTGAATGCAATGTTCTCAAGAAGGATAGCATTGAAAAAGCGAGGGATAAAGTAATCGAAAGATATGGTCAAGTAGATATTCTAATCAATGGAGCTGGTGGGAATCACCCTAAAGGTACTACTGATAATGAATTCTTTGATAGAGATGATCTTGATAAAGACCTTAAGACTTTTTTTGATTTGGATACCGAAGGAGTTCAATTTGTTTTTAATCTGAATTTTCTAGGAACTTTATTACCGACTCAAGTTTTTGCTAAAGAAATGCTGAACGGGGGAAATATTCTAAATATTTCCAGTATGAATGCTTTTACTCCTTTGACAAAAATACCTGCATACAGTGCAGCTAAAGCTGCAATTAGCAATTTCACACAATGGCTCGCAGTGTATTTCTCAAAAGCAGGAATCAGATGCAATGCCATCGCTCCGGGATTTTTTGTAACCAAGCAAAACGAAAAAATGTTACTTGATGAAAATGGCGAATGGACCCCTAGAGCAAAAAAAATCTTATCAAATACCCCAATGGGCAGGTTTGGTAAAAGTGAAGAATTGATTGGAGCGGTTTTGTTTCTAGTCAATGAAGAAGCTTCAGGATTCATCAATGGAGTGGTTCTGCCAATTGATGGTGGATTCAGTTCGTATAGTGGAGTATAGCCATGTTCATAAATGATGAATTTATGTTACAAACTCCTTTAGCTATCAAGTTGTATGATAAGATAAAAGATTTGCCAATAATAGACTTTCACAATCACTTAAATCCCCAAGAAATCTATGAAAACAGAACAATAGAGAATATTTCTGATGCTTGGCTTTCCGCAGATCATTACAAGTGGCGCTTGATGAGGTTTAGTGGATTTAATGAAGAAAAAATCACTAACACAAAAAACTTAAGAGAACAGTTCAATGCCTATGCTACATCTTTGGAAAAAGCTTTTCTCAACCCACTTTATCATTGGAGTCATTTGGAATTGAAACGATATTTCGGTATTACGGAAACCTTGAATAGCCATAATGCTGATAGTATTTATGATAAGGCAAATGCCTACTTACATGGAGTGAATAAAGGTCCAAGAGATTTGCTAATGGATATGAAAGTAGAAGTTTTGTGTACAACGGATGATATTAATGATCATTTAGTTTATCATAAATTGTTGAGAGAAGATGATTCATTCGACATAAAAGTTTTACCGACTTTTAGACCAGATAGATTACTTTCATTTGATACAGAACAATTTACAGATGTAATCGAAGGATTGAGGAGCCTGACTTCTATCCCTATTAAATCTCTTCAGGATCTAAAAAAAGCACTAAAAGTCAGACTTGATTTCTTTGCGAAAAATGGCTGTAAGATTGCCGATCATGGTCTCGTGACTCTAGATTATTATGAAGTAGATGAAGTTACTGCTAAAAAAATCTTTTTAGACAGGATAGACGGAAAACATGTTACAGCAGAAGATATAAGTAAGTTGAATATTTATTTGCTTAAGTTTTTTGCTTCTTGGTATGTTGAAAACCAATGGACAATGCAAATGCATATTGGTGCAACAAGAAACAACAACCTATCAATGTATAGGAAACTTGGTAGAGATAGTGGGTTTGACAGTTTAGGTGACCAAACATTTGTTGATGATCTAAATAAACTTTTGTCTGAATTAGAAGATCAAGCGGGTTTACCAAGAATGGTTATCTATAATTTGAATCCTCGGGATAATGAAGCTTTAGCTTCTTTATGTGGTAATTTTTCAAAGGATATTCCTGGTAAAATTCAATTCGGACCTGCATGGTGGTTCAATGATCACTTTGGAGGAATTGAAAAACAACTTGATGTATATTCAGTATATCTTAATCTTTCTCATTTTATTGGCATGTTAACGGATTCCCGAAGCTTTTTGTCATTTACAAGACACGAGTATTTTCGGAGGATACTTGCTAATTACATTGCTGATAAAGTGAATTTAGGACATATACCGAATGATGACAGGTTGCTTTCTGAAATGTTAACTGGTATCTGTTATTACAATAGTAAAATCTTTTTCGGAATATAATTTCAAATATTTCTTGTATTCATATCAGAATATCACACGTATTATTGGTTACCCTCATAACTCTAAAAATATAGAGTAAAGACACTTTACTTTGAAGAAACAGAAATATCGAACATTTATTTTTGGGAGGAAAAACTGGTTTTGCTTGTTCAAGAATCATTCTGTCTATATCAAAAGATGGCGAATAAAACACTAAATAAATCAGAACCATAAATAAGAAATTAAATCAGGAAGTTTAGAGATATTTATTTAGTATTTTTGATAGGCAAGGTCTCAGAGTTTTTTGTTAACTTAATCTTACCTGGAAAGACATTTGACTATTCAATGAGTATGCATAGATATGAAAAGTACCGCTGATTACATTCCTTTTGTATAGGATGTAGATGTTAGCAAATATGTAGAATAGGTATGAAAACAGGATCACTCCTTTGTATAGAATTTTGTTTTCATTAAACGTTGATGTCGAAATGGTTTACACCAATATAATTGGATCTATTCTGAGAAAGGCAACAAAAGAAAATAGCAATATAAGATAAAATCGTATGCGAATAAAAAAGCTTTGAAAGTTGCAATTCAAAGCTTTTTTCATTGTTATGAAATGGAAATGAAGTTATTCCGTAACGAGCGTTAACGAAATCGAATTGAATGCAGCTTCGATGATGGCACCTACATCAGCGGCTGTAGTAGTGGCTCCTTCAGTTGTATAATACACATCATAAGTGTAGGTGTTCGCTACAGTGTCAATCGTAATTAAAACATTATGATCAGCGGTTACTAACGTGAAATCTTGAGATACCAAATCCTCATCATCGGCTTTTTCTAATAAAAAACTTTGATTATTAGAAAAGACAGTTGCGAATGGTAATTCCATTCCCCAGATTATGATTTCTCCTGAAACTTGATCACTTGCATCATTGTGATACTTATAGGCGTAATCGTCTAAGAATAGATATTCTCCCGAGAAAATAAATTCAGGTACATCATTCATTTCACGTAATTCTGAAACCATAGTAAGAAAAATAGTTTTAAAGGTTTCATATTCTGTGGTAAATTGTCCTTCTGGTAATAGTGAGTACTGATACCAAAATTCAATTCGTTCAATGGTTTCATCTTTTGAAATGGAATACGATAAAGCGTTTTGAGTATAGGCAGAGTCCGTTACATTAAATTGATCTTCAAATGACTGGATATACTCTTCAATTAGTGTGGAACGATCATCAACAGCACAGGCATCATTGCTGTTGGCTTCTACCATCGCATCAATACATTCCTCTAATGGTGTTCCTGATGAATTTGTTTGGCAAGATATCATGGATATCATTGCTACAAACACGAAAAATGATACTAAAAACTTTTTCATAAATCTTATCCCTCTCCTTTATATATAAATTATATTTTCTTGTTGCAAAGAAATCGTTATCGTGAATATAATTGCTATATCAGCAAATAAGAAAAAGCATGGAATCGATCCATTATTCTTAGTTTTTTAAAATCATTCGGAATAACATTGCTAGAATTGTCAGTTTAATTTTTGGAACTTTATCTTCAAGTCAAGCTATTATAGTCTGTTTCATTATAACAAATAAGATTCTGTATTGATACCCTACAATACAAAAAAATATGTAAAATCCATTCTTTTTTATATTTTGTAAAATAAGAAATGAAGTTGAGGTGCTTCACATTTTATAGATATATAATATTCATATTAAGAAAGGATGCTTTCCTTTACCCAATCACAACAGAAGGAAACGGTATAATAGTAAATAGGATATAATGTATCAGATAGGAATAAGGAATGAGAACAATAAAATACGGAATGGGATTTTTCTAGATAAACTGTTATAATAGAAGAAACCATAAAATAGGAGAAATTGAATGATTACAGTTTTCAATGAAGATTATAATATAATCGATGCTCATATCCATCTTCCTTGGCAAGAACAATACAAAACAATTCAAGAAAAAGAAGCGTATCTCATCGATGAATTAAAGCGAAACAAAATTGACAGTGCCATTTTAATTGCGGATAGTCTTTTGGAATCGTGTATTGGAAATAATAAAGAATGTTTGGAGATTGTAAAACGGAATAGCAATCTTAAAATGGTTTATGGTTTTACTCCTTTAGAACGATATGACGAACAGCTTTCCGAGCTGCAAGGATTATTAGAGAAACAGGAAGTAGTAGGGGTGAAATTGTATCCTGGTCATGAAGATTTTTGTATGAATGACAATCGACTTATTCCAGTCTTTGAGTTATGTATAAAATATAATGTGCCAATGGTAATACATACCGAATGGAATTGGGATTACTATCCACAGTATTCGCATCCGTACTTTATTTCACAGGTTGCAAAAAACTATAAGGACTTAAGAATTGTCTGTGCCCATATTTGGATTCCAAGATCGATTGAATCGATAAAACAAACGATTCCATACGATAATGTCTTTTATGACATGTCTTCCTTTGCATTTGATGAGGAGTATAAAACGTTATATCCGGATGCTTCTTTTATTTCATATGAAGAAGCAATCGAAATATTAAATGATATTATTGGTAAGAATCCAGAGAAAATCATGTTTGGATCCGATTTTGGGACCTTAAAGATTGATGCACATATTGATATTGTTAGAAGATTAAACATTTCGAAAAGTAATTGGTCGAAACTGCTCTTTGAGAATGCAAAGAGAATCTATCGGATTTGATTTATCTCTAAGGCACTAATATTCCTATTTTTTGATTAAGAGAACTGTTTTGAACAATAAGCGGATTCACGCATGGCTTTTGTGCAAGTAGCACTTGACAAAGTGCATAATGTGGTTGGTAGTAATTATGGATGATGTGAAATACAATGAATCAGGGTGATAATAATGGAATATGGACAAACCATATACAATCTTAGAAAAAAGAGGGGGCTATCTCAAGAAAGAGTAGCCGAAGAATTAAATGTTACAAGACAAAGTGTTAGCTTGTGGGAAACAGATCAAGCATCTCCATCCATTGATAATTTGATATTGTTATCCAAACTATTCAATGTATCAATCGATGATATTGTCAAGAATAATATTAAGAGTGATATTCCGAGTACTGATAGGATAACTGTAACATATAAGGAGACTAGGAAAACTCTTTTTATATCAGGATATTACATGCAAAAAATAGCGTTGTGGTTTTATCCGTTAACCTACTTAATTATATTCAATGTTTGGAAACTCTCAGAAATGATATCTGATACAGAAGATAACCGTTTTTCCATCATAGCCAGTATCGGATTCCTTGCTATATTAGTAATTGCAATAACAACCCTCCTAATGGTAGAACGCAATAAGTATAAGAAGACCCTCTTGGAACAAAGAGAATTCGAATATACCTTTGATGGAGACAAAATTACATTAGACATTTGTGGGAAGGCTCATACCGAGAAGGTTGTAATTGAATACGAAAGTATTAAAAAAGTGATGGAATCCAAAGAGTATTTGATCCTTGTCTTGAAAAATATGCTTTATTATATTCCAAAGACAGAAACCTATTTTGAAGTATATCAATGGTTCAAAGAAAAAAATGTGAAGTTTTCCAAATGGGACATGAAACCATCATCCATTTCCATACTTAAGATGGTAAGTGTTATCTTACCACTGTTATCTATCATTTCGGTCGTGCTCACAGCCGTATTCGTTACAAATTCAAGTGATATATTCTTGTGGGTAGTTTTAACTGCGGTTCCAATAAGCACAGTACTGTTGGGGTTTTATTCGAGAAGACTCATTGGAAAGATCTACTCAGTATTTTCAATAGGAATTGGAGTTCTGTGTTTCCTAATCGAATTTCTAGCCTTTATTGTGATTTTTCTTCTAAGCTAATTTGCATCAATAACAGTAGTGAAATACCCAGTTTCTGGGTATTTTATTTTCTTTTCCATAGAATAAATCCTATGCTATAATAATAGATATGTATAACCAGATCAAGAAGTACCAAGCCTTTGGAAAAGACCCTTCTTGACTGAAAAAGAAATGAGCAGAAGAGAATATGAATTACTACAAATATAAGAATGACAGAAGGATTGAAAAACGGTTATTGAAAGAAAGGCTACACAAGCTAACTGAGAATCAACAACGTAATCACCGTGTTAACAGGATAATGTTAAAGGCATCCTTTTTTCTATTTGTTGTAATGTTTATCGCTATGTTTATTCTTTCACTGAAAGTTGTAACATCCTACATAAATAATGATATACTCATTGGTATTACAATGAGTATTCTGGTCGTTTTTTCGGTGATGCTCCCGATTCTTTTTCTCATACCAATCATTCATTTTATTGAGAAACGATATCCATTTTATGGTTTATCAGATATCTCAAGAGATATGCGAATTAATAGTAACAGTGATCTGTTTCAGTATTATCAAATCAACGATAATTATATCGTAACGAAGTGTTACGACTGCTCTAATTTAGACCTAGTAAATAAGGATTTGATGCTATATTTTCATGATGGTAAATTAAGAATAACAAATGATTTTACAAGATCCTCCTATGATTTTGGATGTTTTGAGTTTGAAATCAACGAAATAGAAGTTAGCTATGATAGAACAACAGAATTACTAAAAACAGTTATTACTACAGAAGATATGCGATTAGTTCTTGGGAGAAGAGCGAAACCATATCTTCGAAAAAAAGGAGTTCAAGCAAATGGGAAAATTTAAGAATATTGCTAAGTTTGAAAAGGAACACATGCCATCGTATCAATATCATTTTCTATACAAACGATTACTCCCAGGGATGATTTATGTTATTGGTGGAGCTTTGGTTGTCGCTGTTTTGGCAATCATCTTAGCGCTTACGACAGAATCCGAGTTGGTTCCATTCATACCGGTTATTCTATGGGGAATTAGTGTGATTCCATTATTGGTATTGTTTGTGATTCATTCTAAGAAAAACTCGAATCGACTTTTATTTGATAAATCAAAGGAATTCGAACAAAAATATAAAGTGATTGAATATCGCATAGCGGAAGAAAAACTAGCGAGTGAATCAGTAATCAAAGAAAATAGTTTATATTTTGAGGACAAAGAAATCCGATTGGAAGACTGCTTCATATATTTCTTTGCGAAGACAATGTCTGGGGCATATGCTTTTTCGTTTGTGTTTTTCAAAAAAGACACACCAGAGGATGATGCTTTTCTCGTGTTAGACCTCGAGAGTAATCTCATGACGTATTTCCTTGAAAATATAGAACTTATATATAATCAATCAGCGTTTCTATTGTTTGCTCGGGACAAGAAAGAATTTCTAAAACTACTATTCAAGTATAACGACCCAAAGAAAATAGATCAATTTTTGGAGAGGAATCCAATTTAGGGTTTTAATAAGAATGATTTCGTTCAACGATTTTATAGATTTTGCCACTGTTTTGTCACAATCCCAACTATAATATAAATTATATGTTAGGTGAAAGGCGGGTATTCATATGTTAAAGAAATTACGCGTTATTTTTTTGGTTGTTGGTATTTTGTCTTCTCTTCTATCCTTGAGTACGATATACAATTCTAGAGATTTCTTTCGAAATATGTATACCGATTATCTCGTGTTTTATTTGAATATCTATGCACAAATGATTTCTGTTATTTTATTTATTGTTTTGCTCGTGCTGATGATCTTAAAATTCGCGAAACCATATTTTTTTACTGTCATTGGAAGCATCATGATTCTGATCAATCTTGGTGGAATGATTCTTTATACAGTCAGCGTTGATAGTTTTTATCTAAATCTTTATGCAGTAAGGGGAATTGCACTTCTTTGTATTGGAATTCTAATCCAATTAGGAAAGACAAATTTAGCGAAAAATATTAGTTTTTACTTTATCTTAGAGTTCCTGATTTTTCAGGTTGCTTCTATGTCATCCGACTCCATTTTCTATATGGTAAAAACATTTGAAACAAATGCAATTGTGGCATTACTGATGTCGTGTTCGAGTTTGATTATTCCTTTGTATTTGAATTTTTATTTACCAGAGCGAGATGCCCTCGCCGATGATTCGATGAAAAAACAAATAAACATCTATCATCTAGCTAAAATTACTTCGTGGATATCAATCGCTTATTTAGCGGTATTGATCATTCGAAGTGTTCCCTATTTATTACCTGCCATTGCGGATGGAAGTATAGGAATAGTAATCTATATGCAGGTGAGTGCGGTATTAAGAATCACATTGTTTTCCTTGCTCATCACCAGTTTTATTGGGGTGATCCGAAACTCATATAATAAGAAGTTATTGGTAATCACTGCTATTTTGATTGCAGCGAACGCTTTTCTTCCATTGGTTGTATACTTTCAGTATTATCTTCCAAGATACTATATGCTCTTGGTAGTAATCATTGATTTTATTGTATTGGCTTTCCTAACGATATATATCTACAAAGGGAGATATAAAGTCTCATTTTTCTTGAGTTTATGGTTTATCGTTAATACTTTTCTTTATTCTATACAGTTAACTAATATTGAGTATATGATTATCAGTAATGTATTATGGAATTCTCTTAACACACTGATTTTGTTAAAGATATTTTATTACTTTATCCCGATTACCATAGCCTTGCTCTTATATGATCGATATAAAAACACTCCTGTTATAGTTCAACCCAATGAAGAACTATTGTGATTACTAATTTGTATTCCTTAAATTTAGAACTTTGAAGGAAGAACTCAATTATGCAAATTGATTTAAGTAAAAAAGAAGTTTGATACCTAGTATCAAGCTTTTTTTGTGTTGAAACAAAATGAAGATTCTGGATTAACGTTTATGAGCAGCTTCCAAATAAACTGAAAAATGCACGCTCCTAGCGGCTTATAAAAAAGGTTGAATTTTTTTCTATTTTGTCTATTGACATTCTAAAACGAACGTAGTATTATATTTGTAGTGGAAACGGTTCCAATTTAATCATTTCTAACAAAAGTCCATGACAAATGTGGAATGTTTTTTATTAACGCAAAAATTGGAACAAATGAAGAAAATTTTCAAAGGGTAAGGGAAATTTTGCATGGAGTTAAAAAGCCAAAAACTGTCGAAAGAATATTTCCGTTTCGGTAAAAAAACATATAGTAAAAAGGAATCCATCATAGGGTGGAGCTTTTTGTTGCCAGCGGTTATTTTAGGAATTATTTTTATTATTACTCCGATGGTAATCTCGCTAGCATATTCCTTTACGGATGCAAACCTACTGCGTTTAGATGATGTGAATTTTATTGGGTTTGATAATTTTGTTCGTATTTTCACAAAAGATGCTTTGGCTTTGAAAGCGTTAGGGAATTCATTGTTCTTTACGGTAGTCGTTGTACCATTGCATTTAACAATATCACTTGGACTAGCTCTGCTACTGAATTGGCAGAAGAAGTTTAAAACATTTTTAAGATGGGTGTTCTTTTCACCTGTTTTATTATCTCTTGCAGTTGTTTCGTTATTATGGATTAACTTGTTCAATCCAGAATCAGGATTAATCAATGCATTGCTTACGATGTTAGGGGCTGAAAGACAAGGGTTCCTAAAAGATCCGGATCAAGCAATGATTTGTATTATTTTGATTTCTGCTTGGGCAGGAGCTGGGTATCAAATGCTAATCTTCCTCGGTGCGATGAAGAATATCCCGGCTAGTCTTTATGATGCCGCAAAAATTGACGGCGCGAACAAAATGCAAGAGGTTTTTTATATTACGATACCAATGCTTAAGAACACGATGGGATTTGTTCTCATCACAATGCTGATCGGAGCGTTTCGATTGATTGTACAGCCGATGATCATGACCGGTGGTGGTCCTGTTGATTCGACTGTAACAGTATCCTTATATATTTACAGGCAAGGGATTACGTTCCGAGATGTTGGATACTCTAGTGCAATCGCTATGATTTATACAATCATTATCGCAACCGTAGCATTGAGTCTTCGGGCGGTATTCAGCAAGGGGGAGATGGATTAGTATGAAACAAAACCCTAGTATGAATATCAAGAAAAGAAAAAAGAAAGTAACACCAAAAAGAGCAGTAACTGCTACTGCAAAATATGGATTATTTCTCGTTTATGGGTTGATCTCTATTTTTCCAACCTATTGGATGGTGGTCAATAGTTTCAAATCGCAACAGGAAATCTATGCGGATATGGATTCGTTACGAACATTCCTACCAACCAAATATATCGCAGATATGTTTGGATCGTATGTCAATCTGTTCAATGCGTTTGACCTATTCGGTAGAGCAATCTTCAATAGTTTCTTCTATGCAACAATCATCATTATATTGGTATTACTTGTGAATTCATTTGCCGGATATGCACTTGCAAGATTTCGATTCCCCGGGTCTAAAGTGATGATGACGATTATTATTTTGATTTTGATTGTTCCAGTCGAAACTTCGGTTATTCCGTTATATACGATATTGTATCGTATGGGATTCTTGAGTACAACAGGGGTGTTGGGACCTGGTCTTCGAGTGGTTGCCTATATCATTCCGGCAATTGCCAGTCCATTCTATATTTTTATGTTCCGACAGTTCTTCTTGTCCATACCAAAAGAGTTGGAAGAAGCAGCGAAAATCGACGGAGCAAATAGGATGCAAATTTACTTCCGAATTATCGTACCGTTGTCAAGAGTCGTATTCGTAACCATCGCGATCTTTACCTTTATGGGAGTATGGAATGATTATCTCTGGCCACAATTACTCTTTACCGATGAGAAGTATTTCCCGTTGCAAGTCTTCTTGCAACAGGTCAACAATCATAATCCAAAAGATATTTCTATGGTAATGGCTTCTTTAACAATAAGTACAATACCAATCGCTTTGGTTTACATCTTTGGACAAAAATACATTACAGAAGGCGTTGCCTTCACAGGTTTAAAATAAAACAGTTTCTATAATGATTAAGGAGAGGGAAAGACACAATGAAAAAAATACTAGGGGCATTAATGCTTTTAGCATTATCCGTAACACTGTTTGGTTGCGGTGGCGATAACACGGAAACGACAGAGGATTCCGATCAAAGTAGCTTTATCGTCGTTTGGATTCATAAATCACAATCCGATGATGAAGGGAAAATCTATAATGCATTGGTCAATGATTTTAACAATGCAGGATATAAAACAGCAGACGGTACAAAGGATTTGAAGATTCGTTTAGAATACAAGGGATCTGCAGAGACCTTGGCAAGTTCTATCAGTAGCGAGATTTTGACAGGTGGGTTACCTGATTTAATCGCAATTGACTCGATTTCTTTTGCAGCATATGCCAGTGAAAAAGTAATCGTTCCGATTACAGACTATGTCACTCAAGAAACGATGGATACTTATCTTCCTAGTGTTATTGAACAAAGTACAATTGGTGGGGAACTCTATGGACTGTCCGGTCAGGAAGGACCTGGTGGATTGTATTACAACAAAGAAATCATCAATTCAGAAGTCTTGGCAGCGGTTGGCTTATCAGATTATGGAACAGTCGATGACCCATGGAGTTGGAAAGATGTTTATAATGTTTTGAAATATCTTCGTCAAACAGATACATCGACTGGCTATACCAAATCAAAAATCAAATTGAATCTTGGATTTGGGGGCGATGAAGGTTGCATGTGGTTATACTCAAGTCTGGTTTATAGCGCAGGCGGAACATTTAATAGCGGAGAGGTATTGGACGGATATCTCAATAGTGCACAATCCGTTGCTGGATTGTCGATGTTAGAATTATTCCAAGAAAAAGTCAATGGAGACTCATTGTCGTATACCGGTGCGAACGAAGATGCATTTGCTCAAGGGCTGGTTCCTCTTCAAGTATTTGGAGCGTGGGACGTTATGACAATTTCTCGTGAATATTCTGATTTTGAAGGCAAATACGGAATCATGCCGATGCCAGTGTATGAAGATGAAAGTGGAAATAAAGGAACCATCGCTACACCTTGTGGTTCATGGGGATTTGCAGTAACCAAAGACTCTACAAAAATAGAAGACGCAGTTACCGTCATCGAATATTTGACTGGCGAATATGCTGGGCTAATGATGTTCGAAGGTATTGGTGCTTTACCTACCAATTTGAATTTATTGAATACCAATTCTGCTTTTACAGAAGATGGTCCTTATAAAGAATTACGTTCTTTACTCGATTATGCAGTTCCAAGACCAGCAATGGTCAAATATCCACAGTTGACAGTGGCATATGGAGATATTATCGAGTATATTGAAACAATGACCAATGATAGCAATTACGATTTGGAAGCATATGTTTCTCAAAAGATAGATAGCATCATGTAATGATGCCTCATTTGGAAAAACAAGAGTTTCTTTTTAGGAGTTGAAGACAATGATATACCGAAAAATATGCGCATTTTTAACCCTACTAGTCCTATTATTCATGGTAGGTTGTACAACCGAAGAGAAAGATGAATCATTGCTATTGAGTTTATCATTTGATGAAGGAACAGGCTCAATCGTAAATGACTCGAGCGGAAATGAAGATCCAGCGAATATCCGTTATTCTTTATTATCCGGATATGCTCAGGATCCCATCGACCCACAATGGCGCAATAGTGCCATTAGTGGTACTTCATTACAATTTGATGGATATTCGACTTTTGTCCAGTATTCCTATGATGATATTTCTCTTGGTGGCATGAATATGACAATTGAAGTATGGGTTGCCCCAAGAGCGTTCGAATCCAATGAAACAGGATATCGTGAAGATGGTACAGAAATGTTAACAGCGTTTGTCAGTCAATGGACTCCGGATGATAATTCCGGAATCTTACTTGGAATGCATCGAGAAGGATATCTCTCATTCCAAGTTGGTATTGGTGATCGCATGTTCAAAGTTTGGGCAGATGACGAATTGGCTTTGTCTAAATATGAATGGACCAAAGTCACAGCTGTTTATGATGGAGATAACGGCGTCATGAGTATCTATGTCAACGGTGAGTTGGCAGGAGAAAAATCGATTTTCAAAGGCGCTGAGATTGTAAATGCACCAGGACTTCCTCTTTATATTGGGAAAAATAACTATTATAGTAGTGTCGGTTCTTGTGCAAGACAAATGTTCTCTGGGTTAATGGATGAAGTTCGTATCTATGATCGCGCCTTAACCAGTGAAGAGATTAAAAGCAATTATGATAGTCAAGTTCCAGATGGGATTCCGGAAATTGACTTTGATGATATTTGGTTTGATGAAGATTTGTTGATCAACGATGTCAATCGTCCAACCTATCACATCGCTGCCCCACAAATGTGGATGAATGAAGCACATGCACCATTCTACTACAATGGATATTATCATTTATTTTATCAGTTCAGTCCGTTTGGACCTTACTTGCAACAACCTCATTGGGGTCATTGGATTTCAACAGACCTTGTAACTTGGGTGAATGTGGAAGAGGCATTATCGCCTAGCGGTGTTGCTGCAGATGGGGTCTGGAGCGGGTGTGCCGGATACAAAGATGACGGTACGCCAGTCTTGTTCTTTACTTCCTCTAATCTAGATCGAGCAGAAGGAGTCATCTCTGACCAAAATGTGGGAATTGCAACTCCAAGCGATCTCTCCGACCCATTGTTAATAAACTGGGTTATGGAGGACGAACTTGCTATTATTCAAATGCCGGGGGAAGGAATCACAATGGGATTCCGCGATACTAGCGTTTGGCGAATTGATGATACCTGGTATATGGTGGTTGGTTCCGCTTCAGATGAACATGAAGGAGGAACAGCACAACTCTATAAAACAACCGATGATAGTTTCATGGATTGGACATACTGTGGAGAATTTACTGATTGGGTCGGAAGTGAAGCAGAATACGGGCATCTTTGGGAATTACCAAATGTCGCACCGATTAAAAACGAAGATGGAACTGATTCTGGTAAATACATTTTTATCTTCTCTCCATGTCCACCAGCAAGCAATGATATGGTGTATATGATTGGAACCTTTGATACAGAAACGGATAAGTTTATTCCGGATCCAGAATATACAACTCCAAAAATCTTGGATTATGGTAGAAATCATTTTACTGGTCCGTCATTATTCTCAGATCCAGTATCTGGTAACTTATATTTATTTTCCGTATCGAAAGATGATTTAGGTTCCGATGGAGAATATCAATCCGGTTGGGCAGGAAACGCTGGCCTAACGAGAGAAATCAGTTTGGGTGAAAATAACGAATTGGTTATCAAAGCCGCAAGTACTTATGTCAATTTACAAGGAGATACCTTATTCTCCATGCAAAATGCAACGATGGATCAAGTCAACCAAGGTATTCAAGCAGCAGCAGCTGGTGGAAATACGATTCGTATTAAGTTGACAATTCGAAATGTAGACGCGACAAAATTTGGTGTATATGTCCGTCAGAGTGAAGATAAATCTGAATATACACAAATCTATTGGAGCGATGGATTAGCCGCGATGAATTCTGGAATGTCCGGTCGAAACGGCGGTCTCTTCGAAGGAGCGGTAGCACTCGATGATGGGGTGATGGAGTTTGATATCTTCCTGGATCGTTCGATGATAGATATCTTCTTTAATAGTAGTAAAACCATTACCGGTAGACTTTTCTCAGATCTTTCTTCTGTAGGGATTGAGTTATTCGCTGAAGGTGGAGAAGTATATATTCTAAACTGTGAAATATACGAAATGAATTCAATCTATGAGGGGCTGGAAGGATAAAAACATAATATGGAATCTAAATTTAACAACATAGATCAGTACGTAAAAGAAAACAAAGAACTTGTAAACAAACAATATCGACACACCTATCATTTTTCAAGTCCGGTTGGATGGATTAACGATCCTAACGGATTTGTCCATGCATTTAATCAAAATCATTTGTTCTTCCAATTTTATCCCTATAACACAAGATGGGGACATATTAGTTGGGGACACGCTGTGACGAATGATTTTGTGAAGTGGGAATTATTACCAGTAGCGATTTGGCCAGAGCATGATTATGAAAAAGAAATCGGTATTATGTCGGGAACATGTTTGTTCGAAGATAACATATTATATGCATATTACGCAGCCGGATCGAGAGGAGAAGGGTGGGAAAAACAACAACCTTCTCTTGCCATTAGCAAAGACGGAATCCACTTCGAGAAATACGCTGGGAATCCAGTAATAGTGACAGAAGATATTCCAAGTCAATATAACAGTGTGGACTGCCGCGATCCAAAAGTGTTTCAAAAAGATGGATTCTACTGGATGCTGGTCACCGCTAAAGAAGGGACAGACGGACAACTCTTAATGTATAAGTCTAAGGACAAATACAGATGGGATTTTGTTAGTGGAATCATTCAAGATAAATTTAATATGAATGGTGCATTTGAATGTCCAGATTTCTTCCAACTAGGAGAAAAAGATGTTATCCTTTGTTCTCCTCAATGGTTGGTAGATGAGAAGAAAGAGAAATTCCAAAATGTTCACTCTTCTGTGTATATGTTGGGACATCTCGATTTCAATACTGGTAAATTTCAGCTGGAATCCTTCGATGATATTGACAGTGGATCCGATTTCTATGCTCCACAAGCATTAAAAACTCCGGATGGTCGGATTATCATGACTGCTTGGATGGATATGTGGGATCGCACCTACCCTACAACTGAAGATGGATGGGTGGGAGCGATGATTTTGCCAAGGGAATTATCCGTTCAAAATGGAAAATTTATTCAACAACCAGTCCGAGAAATCAAAAACTATCGCAAGAATAAATTCAATCTAGCAGACGCTATCGTATCTGGAATTACATCATTCGCTGGCGTTGTTGGAAATAAAGTGGAATTGCTTATCGATGTAGATGTAACAAACACTGAAGGCTTTGGGCTGCATCTATTCACTAGTGAAGAAGAATTTACAGATCTATATTTCGATAAATCGACTGGATTTGCGACAATCGATCGGTCCAATAGTGGTAATCCGATTGAATCATCCAACGAAAAAGAAAGCAATATCAGAAAAGTAAAATTGGATGTAGAGAACAATTTAAAGTTACAAGTATTCTTGGATGTTAGTTCCATTGAGATCTTCTTCCAATGCGGAGAGCATACATTAACAATGAATGCCTATCCAAAAAACCATGGAAATGGGATTGCCTTTTATACCAAAGATGGAAGTGCAACCATGCAACTAACAAAATATGACATTATCGTAGAAACAAATAAATAGAAGAATTCAGAAAGGTAATTTGTTATTGGGAAATAGCAACTAGGGAGGTTTATTAGATGCGTAAATTAGTATTTGCTTTAGCAATTGTATTTCTGTCGTTTGGCTTATTGGTTGGCTGCTCCGGCGAAGAAACAACCACTACATCGACAGAGGTACTCAATCAAATTGAAAATGGTGGGTTTGAAAACGGAGATTTATCTGGGTGGACCGCTTCAGGAAATTCATTTCAAGATTTTGGTGTTGTCGAAGATGACAATATCGACAGCGAAGAAATTGGGAAAGTTGGAATGTACTATTTCAATGGCCTAGAAGCTGGAACACAATCATTCACAGGGACCTTACAGTCAAGTAACTTTATCGTCGCTGGTACAGGATATATCTCTTTCCTACTGGGAGCCGCAAAGGATCAAGATAATTCTTATGTCGCTGTTTTCGATGCAGAAACTGGCGATGAAATCGCTCGTCAATCCGCAACGAGTTTTGATGAGAATTTTATTACCATTCAAATGATTCGTTATATCGTTGATTTGTCTGAATATATGGACCAAGAGGTGTACTTACAAATCGTCGACAATGACAAAGAAAATGATTTTGGATACATTTTGTGCGATGACTTTGTTACTTATATCGCAGATGAAGCAACATTGAATGCATATATCGAAGAACGCGATACAAAGTTGGATGATTTACTACCGGATCCGATTGAAGAAGATCCAACAAGCACAACGATAGAAAATCCTGGATTTGAAACAGGAGACTTAACTGGATGGTTGATTTTATCTGGAAAAGCATTCTCAGAAGATTCTATCGAATCCTCTTCGACAACATATTGGGATAATAGAGATTATTTAGCAATAGGGGAGTATTTCCTTGATGGATATAATAGCGGTGAAACGCCAATCGGTGAAATTCGTTCTACGAAATTTACACTGGCTGGAGATGGATTCATTAGTTTCTTAATGGGTGGTCCAGCAACTAGTTTAAGCTATGTAGCGATTTGCAGCGAAGATGGAACCGAATTATATAAAGTTACATTCAACGATACGTTTAAAGATCCTGAATTAGCATTGACAATGGTTCGTTTCTATGTGGATGCATCCGATTATATTGGTGATGTACTTTATATCAAGGTCGTTGATGGTCAACCGAGATCACCATTTGGTTCGATTTCAGTGGATGATTTCCATGTTAGCATGACGGAGGAAGAAGTCCTCGCTCTAATGGTATCTACTTACGACTCAATCAGTGCTTTACCATATAATACGGTTAATAACTATATCAAAACATATTACAAAGATTATGATTATCCATTTGAATTACCAGTCCTTCGTTTTGACCAAATCATTCCAGCACAAGCAATTCATCAAAGTGCATCCGTGGATTTAACAGAGTACTTGAATGAGGCTATCGCAATTAAACCAGGAACTGATTCAGGTGATATTGTCTATGCAATTACCTCTGTTACATTCGGATTAAAAACCTCTACAATCGGATTTGATGAATTCGATATGAGTTCAACAGGTGTATATACGGTGAAATATAGTGCTACAGTAGGAAATGAAGTCATCACAGGTGAATTCAAAATCGATGTAGCATCCAGTTATGAAATCCTTAACGGTGGATTCGAAAACGGATCCTTGGCAGGTTGGGAAGTCTTGACACCGTTAACACTTGATGTATCCTTAGCAGTAAGCGATTTATCTCGTGATACGATCAACGGCGGAGATATGCCTTTCAATAAAGATGGTACCTATTTCTTCAACGGTCGTGAAGGTGCAAGATTGTATGACAATGAATCCGCAGCGGTTTCGTTACGCTCCTCTGTCTTTACATTACAAGGATCCGGATTTATTTCATGGCGCATGGCTGGTCGAACAGCCGAACTTGCAGTTTATTTGGAAGACGGAACACAAATTGCCGTATTTACAAACACAGCATTCTTGGATTTAGGTCAGGATATTGCAGGTGGAAGCCGCTTATCCTTGATGACAACATTTGTGGCAGATTTATCCGATTATATTGGACAAGATTTATATTTAGAAATTCATGATGTGGAAGGCAGCGATTGGGGACATGTATTCTTCGATGACTTCCAAGTCTATTATGAAGTGGCTCCAGACGTGGAAAACGGATTAGATATCATTCAAATCCATTTGAAATTGTCAGATGGAAGCTATGATTCAGCATTAACAACTTATTATTTACCATGGAAAGAAGCAGTGAATGAATTAAGTTGATTTCTAAGGGGGAAAATATGAAATCAAAAGGCATAACAATTAAAGAAATCGCCGAAATAGCGAATGTAGGAACAGGTACTGTTTCTCGAGTAATCAATGGCGGTGTGGTCAGTGAAGAAACAAGAAGAAAAATAGAAGAAATCATGGCAGAGAATAACTATGTACCAAATAGTTCAGCGGCTGCACTTCGCAAAAAGAAAGTCGGGATTGTTGCGCTACTCGTTCCAATGATTAGCGTTCCATTCTTCTCGAAGACAGCTTACTATGTGGAATCCTTTTTAGCAGATCGTCATTATAAAATGATGGTGATTAGCTCGCAAAACGAAAAAGAGAAAGAACTCGATGTTTTTTCAATGCTACAAAGAGGACAAGTAGACGGATTGATTTTTCTAACATCTCACGAGCATGACTTCGACTTTACAGATATTCCAGCCGTTACCATTGACCGACATTTAACGGAGAAGATACCTTATGTTACTTCCAGTAACTATCAATCAACATTTCAAGCGCTAGAAAAGCTTTATGCATCTGGCGCTAGAAAGATTGGATTTTTAGGCGGATGTACTACAATTGAGACAGAAGTTACAAAACGATATGATGCTTATATGGACTTTATCAAACAATACAATTTAGACCCTAGAGTACACCGTGATTTGTTTGAGCACGGGGAAGAAGAACTCGCAACCAATGACTTTATGGAAATGTATCCGGATGTCGATGCCGTATTTGCCAGTTCTGATATCTTTGGTATTTGCTTGCTAAAAGAAGCAGCCAAAAGGGGAAAAACTGTTCCAACTGATCTTCAAATAATCAGTTATGACGGTGTTGTTGATGAGATGACTGAGCGTACTTTAACGACTATCAAACAGGACGTTAAGACGATGTCTAAAAAAGCAGTCGATTTGTTGTTTGCCCAATTTTCCAATGTCGATGTTTTGATTGAAAACATCATTCCTACACAGTTAAGAAAAGGGGATACAACACTTTAGTCAGTGTTATTATACAGGAGGGAAATTATGACTAAACTGAGGTTCATACTTTTGCTCGCGTTAACAGTAGTGGCTTTTATGGGCTGTACTGGTGGAGATACAACGACAGAAACGCCGTCGTCAACAACCACTTTGACTACAGTAGCATCTAGTACGACTGCTACAACAGTCCCAACAGAGACAACAGCAACTACAGAAACGACAACAGAGGAAGAGCAAAACAACATTACGTTTACAAGCGTACCACAAGATGTTACTTTAACGTCTAATGAAACCGTTGATTTAACATCCTACTTATCTCTCGTAACCGCAACCACGGTTACAGAAGGAAATCCGACAATCACATATTCCATTTCTGAAGTGAGTTTGGATGGAGTTGCCTTTGTACCTACAGATTTAACATCAGTTGATTTACAAACACAAGGGACATATGAAATTACAATTACCGCGACAGATGGGACAGCTTCAAACAGCGCAAGTTTTAACATTGTACAGCCATTAAAGAATATTGGTTCTTTTGAAGACGGTACCGATGGATGGACAAACGCTACGGTAGCTGATTTATCCAGTGAAACTGACTTTTTCTCAAGTGATACACAGTATCAAAATACAGATGGAGAAACCTATTTATTAACACAAAAGGTTGGTGATTATTATTTAACAACAGATAATCCAGAATCCCGCCTTGTCACATTCACTTCTCCAAGTTTCACCGTATATGAAGACAGTTGGATTACATTTGCTTTAAATTCAGGGAAACAAGCCGATGTAACGTATCTAGCTTTAATTGATGCAGATACACAAGAAGAACTCGAAGTGTTCTCCAACTATGGATTTAATGACCCTAGCACAGCATTAACTTTCTTGCATCAATATTATCCAATGGATAAATATGCAGGAAGAAATGTCGCTTTAAAACTAGTCGATGCGTCAGATAGTGATTTTGGACACATCGGAATCGATGATGTTTGGGTAAATCTTTCTTTTGAAAGTGTGTCATCGATGTTTACAGCTCAAAAAGCGTGGGCTGCAGCGTATGAAGTGTGGGGAACTCCACAAAACGAAACTTCTGCAAACAAGATTTTTGCGACTGTTCAAAACTATTATGCAAATTTAGAATTGATTCGCATTAGCAATCTTGTAGCGGATACAACATTTGAAGCAACAGATAATGTTGATTTAACAACTTATTTGACAGGTGTAACAACATTTGATTCTGCGAATTATTCAACTACTGTTGCGATTACGGCTGTAAACGGTGATACGACAGGAGACTTTGCAGACTATGATTTATCCGTTGCTGGCACATATGTTATCACGTATACGATTTCTTCCATCGAAGGAATATCTTACGAAAGAACATTTGATATTATCGTTACAGAAGGAATTCCAATCGATGTAATCAATGGAAGCTTCGAAGATGGTATTACAGGATGGACTGGAATTACAGAAGCCGACTTAAACACAGATACAATTTACTGGGGTGGGCAAAGTCAGTGGTCAAATGCAGAAGGCGACTATTATCAATTATTCTTGCAAACAGGAGCGACTTTTGTTTACTCAACTAATCCTGAAAGCAGAACTTTGACATTGACATCATCCAAATTTGAAGTATTGGCTGACACTTATATATCCTTCAAATTAGGAGGTGCGAAAAACCCAGAATCTGTTTATGTAGCATTGATCGATG
>QKCT01000019.1 GCA_003245625.1 Bacillota bacterium
GACAAATGATATAATCACATCTATATATATTCATTTATATTAATGTCTGCCGTGTGACTTGTTTAGATAACTATTAATATAAATATGCATGTAGACGGTAGTTTTATTGAAAAATTACTCTGTTTTTAATATACATAAATATTTGTTGCAGCAAAATGACCACATTTTTCGTATTATTCAATGTGATGGAGTTTAGGAGAATAGTCAATTAAATGAAACTTGACAAATTAAAAATCAGACAACTCTTAATTGAGATTAAGTCTGGCGATCTCAAAACAATTCAAATGAAGTATAAAGAAATATATGATTTCTTTTCAAAACTATTATTCTATGTATCTTATGAGATTTTACACAACCGTCTTGATGCTGAAGAAGTCGTAAATGATACATTCATCGCTTTCTTTAATTCTATCAGTGACTTGAATGAAGAAAAAAACATTAAATATTGGTTGATTACTACTGCAAAAAACAAATCTATTGATTTGTTAAGGAAAAAGAATTCAAGAAGTCTCTTGATCGACATAGATCTAAATGAAATCAAAACAAATTCTGGCGAAAATACAAATGATAACAGTATCTTTGACGAAATAAAGAATTATTTAAGTGAAGATGAGTATTTTATAATCATACACAGATTTGTATACCAACAGAGTTTTCGTAATATTGCATGTGAGTTGGGTATAAAAACTGGAACTGTTACATCAAGATATTCAAGAGCAATTAAGAAATTGAAAACCTATTTTGTTAAAAAAGAGGAATAACCATGAAAAAAATTAAATCAAAGTTCTATGAATACCTGTCCCAAGAAGTGGTATTTACTAAAGACTTCTCAAAGATATCGAATTCAATTGATTATGCAGTTAAACCTAATGATTCTATTTTAGAGAAGTTAAAAAGACTTCTTTTGATAAGGAGAGTTGGCCTTGTTTCAATAATCTTATTAATGCTTGTCATTTCTGTTTCGTTATTCATTGATTTAGAGAAAGATACGATATACCTTAATCAGCCGGATCTAGTATATAATCCTTTGGATATAAATGAAACAATATCGGAATTTAGCTATGTATTTATAGCAAAAGTAGAAAAAAAACCCAGCGTGATGCAGTTTGATGGAACTGGCACTAACATTCCCTATTCGATTTATGAAGTCTCCCAGATATTATATTTTAAAGGTGACGGAGCCTCTAGTGGAGAAATAGTGTTTTACGGTGGTGAAAACAGTTCCGGATCGCTGGTCTTATATGAGGGTGTCTCGGAACTTCCAGAATTAGGTGTGTACTACTTAATTTTAGCAAACAAAGCCAAAGATAATTCAAGTAGAGTTGAAGCAGGCCAATTTATTGTTTCTTCTGGACAATATCAGATTTTTGAACTACCAGATTATGATCCAACAATCGACCTTGAGCACCAAAACAATACTATCATTGAGATCATAAAACCATATGTAGAAATCAGTCAAATGTATAGTGTTCTTGATCAACTCGGTGAATATTCTACTGTTAACGACTTGGTTGCAGATATAGCAGAAATAACTAGACAATATACACTTAATGAAAACATTCCATTAAGTTTATCACTAATTGTAGATCCTATTGCTTTCTTAACAACTATCGTATTTTCGGAAAATATATTCTTGGTATTCTTGTCGGGATCAATTGAAGATGATTCAGCCAAGGTTTTTATCTTTAAAATTGATGAGATTAATGGTAATATTTCTCTGTATAGAGAAAATGAATCAGATTCAATCTACCCAAAACCATATGTGTTTTCAGTAATTGCTTATAAATATTCAGAAGAAATTTCATATGATAGTAGAGAAATTACATATATTAATCAAGCAAGCTTTTATAGTTTTGGCTTTGCAATTATGAACACAAGTTCTGAGAAGCAGGTATACTATAATGATACTATTTGTGACCAACAAACGATAAGTTTCAATCAAGACGGCAATGAATATCAAATGGTATTCTGCTATGCACTCGCGTCACAATCAGAATCAAGAATCTTTACATTTGAATGATTTACATAGGAACGATGTTTATCTAAATTATATAAACCAGCATTCGATATACACAGACATATAAAAAAGAGATAAAACTCGAAGAGGAGATTTATCTCTTTTTTGTGTATTTTTACTGGATTTGGAGTAAAACAAAGAGATTCTCTGCATCAATTTTATAATTCTTTTGATATTGACCACGAATATTGTGGTGCACATTGGAGATTCATGGTGGAAATACTATACGAGTCAGCTTAACCGAAGGCATGGACGTTTTTAAATTTTGTATTCTGCCTTCATTACATATAAATATTCTCTGATATGTAATACCGCCGGGAATATCTACTCATGATTAATCATCTCTTACCTCATTCTTTTTTGATGATTCATTATAGCATATTCTTATATTTCATTTATTTGTTCAACCTATTCTACACAGCCGATTTAGCCAAGACCCAATATTTTATTCCAAAAAGAATTAGGGTAATATTGCCTTTAAAGAGTTTTTTTGAACATTATAGACCATTACTTTTGATACTGCTCATTATATCATAAACAAAACGGCTTTATTGGTTTGCGCCAAATAAAGCCGAATAATGGATTCATTAAGATATAGTTATCGAGTGATTTTGATATTACTACGAATAATCCATTTATCAAATATTGTCAATAATTGAGGAAGAATGATTAAAACATAGAAAAGGGATGTAATTGCTCCAACGGCTATAATCAAACCTATTTCGGAAATAGTTTGAATCGATGATACGACGCTAATAACCAGACCGGCAATGGAAAATAGCATTGCGGATGTAATAACAGAAGGCGAAGAATTGCGAATTGCTATTTTAATACTCTGTGTTTTGTCAATATTAGCTCTCGCTTCCATATACGATTTGCTCAGGAGAATAGCATAATCAATCGTTACTCCTAGCAAGATAGCAGAAACAATTAAATTCGCTAAGAAGACCATTTTTCCAGCAAATAAGTACAGAACTCCCATCGTAAAGAAAACAGATGTCACGATAACCAGTGGTAGTAAAATAGGCATTAAGAAATTTCGGAACGTTATTAGGATAATCACCATAACTGCTAAGACAGCCAAAACAAGCACGAGATTGTAGTCAATGGAAACGACTTCTTTGATATTATAGGCAATCGCAGTTTCTCCTAGAATATAAGCATCTGAAATTCCTAAATCGTTTATGACAGTTTGGATATTGTCATAATATCCAAACGCTTCATCTCCTTCAATCGAACTGTTCAAGTTAAATTGAATCAAAGCATAATTATCCGAATACAACCCTTGGGTGACTTCTGCTAATACGAGCGGGTCTGTTATCACTGATTTATAGTAGATTCCTGCTTGCAAGTCGGAAACATACTCCAAACCTGATAGTTGAGTGTATAGAGCGAGTTCATTTACATCACTCTTTGGTAGGATAATCATTACTGGATTCGATTCGCCAAAAACGTCATTGATATGGGACACATCCTCATAATAAGTCGACCCTTCTGTTCCTGCAAAGCTGGAAGCGCCATACGTATATTCGGTCTTCGTCTGAACATATATTGACCCTGCTAATACGACTATTAAAAGTGCTAAGAAAGCATATCGGAATCGATATAGTTTCACGGGTAAATTTCCTTTAAATAACTCTCTATGTGGTTTTGTCGTCTTATCCAATGCTTTTGAAAAGAGGCGAATTAACTGAGGTAATAGGAATAATGTCGACAGTAGCGATATCACGATTGCTTTGGCAAAAACAATTCCAATATCAAAGCCGATGGAGAATCGCATGAAAATTAAGGCAAGAAAACTAACTCCAGTCGTGAGTGCGGAAGCCATGATAGGTTTACGCGCTTTCTTTTTTGCATGTTTCAAAGCTTCTTCTGGTTCGATTCCTGTTCTTCTTTCTTGATGGTACGCATTGATCATGAAGATGACATAATCTAAAGATATCGCGATTTGCAGAACAATCGCCATGGATTTTGTGATAAAGGAAATATCAGGCAAAAGAACGTTAGTTCCAAGATTAATAACAATTGATACTCCGATTACAATCGCAAAGATGATGATATCAAAGAAAGAACGGCTGAAAATCAATAACAATCCCAAAATCAACGGAACACAGATCAATGTAATAATTAATACTTCGCTTTCAATCATGTTTCTCGTAGAAATTGAACTGATGGCGCTCCCACCGAAGTGAGTCGCATAACCAAGATTCGTTAAAGCTGTCTTTACGGAATCAATCGCTGTTTCTGTCTCATTGGAACTTGTAGTAGTATCAAAGACAATCTGGAAAAGCATTTCTCCATCACCAATGAAACGATCTCTAATATCTAGGAATTGACTTTGATAGTCGCTTGGCAGATAGTTAACTATCGCCAAAAACGCTTCCGGATATGTCATGCCGGATGCAATTAGGTTTGCCATTGTTACATCCAGTTGACTTTGTTCCGCAGTGGTAAGATTTTGTCTTAAAATCGTGTATGTTATTTCATTCAAATAGGTATCGATGTAGTAGACACCAACCACATGATCGATTTCCAACAAGTCATTCTTTACATCCAGTGCAGTCGCAACGGACGCCTCATCAAATGAAACTAAAGCAATAGAGGTATCGCCAAATTCTTCTTGATACAATTCGATTCCCTTTGTGATATCAGAATCTTCCGGTAAATAATTCTGCAAATCGTAGTTAACCTTGACTTGGTTAATAAAAAATGCAGAAAGCACAGTCAATAAAAGGAACAGAATCGAAACACCGTACTTTTTCATAGTTTCTCTCCTTTATTAGTAAACTGTTGTTTATTTTATGTATATAGATTCATTATATTGCTGATTTGTGATGGTATTATGAGCAAAAGAAAAACCTTCTGAAGAAGGTTATTTATCAATAATAAAGATGGCTCCCGACTCTCCATTCATGATCAATTGATCATTGTTTTTGATTGAATCGATCCGATTTTTTGTACGAATGATTACTGGGATGTTTTTTGTTCTTGCAAGGATTACACCATGGGAACAATTACTACCAAAACGAGTAATAATCCCTTTTAGGTATTCTTGAGGTATTCGATAGATTAGCGATGGTAAAATATCTTCGCAGACTAGGATAAATGGTTGATTAGGGAATTCGTTGTCTTCTTTTTCGCCAGATTCGATTTTCACTAACCGATCAAACACATCGTCAATGTCATCCACTTTTGAGCGGAAAATCTCTGACTGCATATTCAGAAAGTGAGTCTTGAGATCTTCTCTTGTCCGGATGAATGCCGAGATCAGGTCGTACCCTTGATCCAATAAGCCTTCTACGTACTTAATCAGTTCCATATCATCTAACAAAAGCTCATGTGAAGTGAAGATTTCTGCAGAAGCTGGATCAATCTCCACTGCCTTCTTATAGAGCTCATCTATTTCTTCTTTTGCTTTCCTCAAAATGGCCAGAAAACGCTGTTTTTCCTGAACCATATCACTTTGATTTGAACGGTGATAAGGGGTCTGTTTACGTTCGATTCGATAGGCGATACCAGTCGCCTTTTTTCCAGAAACACCGATGCCTCTGATTTCAATCAAGCCAATCACGTCCTTCCCTATCTATTGTAACATAATATTAGAAATTTGATTATTTTTTTCCATAATAAATTGTGGTTATAGTATAATGTTAATAGGTGATCTTATGTATACAAGAGAAACAGTGAAACCGGTACGAGTTCAAAACTTGATTATCGGTGGTAGTAATGAAGTCATCATCCAATCGATGACGAATACAAAAACAAAGGATGTCGCTTCTACCGTTGCTCAAATCATGCGCTTAGAGCAAGTCGGTTGTCAATTGGTACGTGTAGCAATACTTGACCAAGAAGATGCGATGGCCATTGCCAAAATCAAAGAACAGATTCATATTCCACTCGTAGCCGATATCCATTTCGACTATCGTTTGGCATTGGCTGCGATTGATGCTGGTGCAGATAAAATCCGGATAAATCCTGGGAATATCGGCAGCGATGAAAACGTCAAAATGGTGGTAGAAGCTTGCAAGGCAAAGGGACTACCAATCCGCATAGGAATCAATTCCGGTTCTGTTGAAAAACATATATTAAGCCAATATGGCTCAGCTACTCCCGAAGCATTGGTTGCTTCCGCAGAGTATCATATCCGACTGTTGGAGCGATTCTCATTTAGTGACATTATTCTATCCATCAAGTCATCCAATATATTAGATACCGTAGCAGCTAACCGATTGGCTGCGGAACGTTTCCCCTATCCTTTACACTTAGGAATTACCGAATCTGGAAGTGACTTTTCTGGAACGATTGCTTCTTCGATTGGTCTTGGAATGATGCTGGCAGATGGAATTGGTTCTACAATCCGAGTTTCATTAACGGCATCTCCCGAACAAGAAATTCGTGTTGCAAAGGAAATACTAGTTAACTTTGGGTTATATAAAAAACCTAAGCTGGTCAGTTGTCCAACCTGTGGTCGAATCCAATACGATATGATCCCAATCGTCAAAGAGATGGAACAATTCCTTGACACAGTAGACAAAGATATTACTGTTGCCATTATGGGATGTGCAGTGAATGGTCCTGGAGAAGCCAAAGGGGCTAATATTGCAGTCGCAGGAGGAAAAGAGGAAGCACTTTTGTTTATCGATGGAGAAAAACAAAAGAAAGTACCTCAAGCTAAATTGGTTGAAACACTAAAACAGGTCATTTTGGATTACAAGCCGAAAAAATAAAAGAAAAGATGCTTCCGTTGGAAAGCATCTTTATTTTTTATACAATGGCAATAAATACGCCGATAATGTTCTTGAGCAAATTATTATTGTAGAGGTATTTGCTCAAGCGGAACTCATCTGTGGACAACTGGATGTCCTTATCCAGAAACTCGTAAATCATATTATTGATTGCCGGTATATTGATAACAAGCGCCAAGATGAATAGTAATAAATAAATCAATAAGGCAACCTTTAGGATTCCAAACAATACTCCAAGAACTTTGTCGATTTGTTTGATAACTGGAATCGAAGTGATTCCTTTGGCTAATAACTTTAATAACCAGAAAACGATCATGGAACCAAAGAATAATACCAAGAACGCAATCACAAGCAAAGCCAGCGATAGAATCAATGGTGTAACCGAATCGATAATGGAAGTTGTCACAGCGTTAAAATCGATGGATTCTGCAATCCAATCGACCATAAATGTCGGCAAGCTCAAGCCTTCCAATGCAGCCCTTAAGTTAGGTTCGGTTAATTCCGCAGTAAACAAGTCGCTTCTGGACATTAAATAGTCGCGAATATTCGCTTCCATACTGTCTCCGAACCAACCGTCCAATACTGTTGAAAACGGTCTTGCCAATAATACTGAGGCTACCAGTCCAAAAATGGAGGATGCCATTTCAATTACTTTTGTTAAAAAACCATTTTTCCATCCGATCGCAATAAAAATTACGACCAATGCCAATATAACGACATCGATGATTCCAAAGAATCCAAAATCCATACATTACCCCTCGTTTCTTATGTATTCCAAATAATCCTTATACGTGAAGATCATCTGTTTTGCCGCAAACACTTCATCAGTTCGCGAAATCGGTGTATTCAATGGAGCTTGACGTAAGGTCTCAGGCTCTGTTTTTGCTTCTTCTGCGATCGTCTTCATCGTTTCAATGAATTGATCAATTGTTTGTAACGACTCTGTTTCCGTTGGTTCAATCATAATCGATTGATGGAACAGCAATGGAAAATAAATCGTTGGTGCATGCATGCCGTAGTCTAATAAACGTTTTGCGACATCCAAAGTACGGATTTCATTTGGATTGTCCACCAAACCATCAAAAACAACTTCGTGCATACAATAATCTTGAATTGGTAAAACATAGTCATTTCGTAGTTTCTCACGAATATAGTTGGCATTTAATACTGAATAAGGTCCAACCCACTTAAGGTTTTCTTTCCCTAAATTCAGGATATAAGAATATGCTCTTGCTTCGACTAAGAAATTGCCAAAATACCCTGAGATTTGTCCGATTGCATCTTTCTCATTTGCAATATAGTAATAATCATCCAATTTTTTAACCACAGGATTTGGTAGATAATCGGTCAAGAAATCTTTGACTCCTACAGGACCACTTCCCGGTCCACCACCACCATGTGGTGTTGAGAATGTCTTATGCAAATTGATGTGCATGATATCGAATCCCATGTCTCCAGGACGCACTTTTCCAAGCATTGCATTGAGATTAGCACCGTCATAGTACATCAAGCCACCGGCTTCATGTACCAAACGAGTAATGTCGCAAATGTCTTTTTCAAAGATCCCAAGTGTATTTGGATTGGTCAACATCATTCCTGCGATTTCATCACTTAATACTGCTCGCAAAGCATCCAAATCAACCATACCCAATTCATTGGATTCGATTTCGATGACTTCCATCCCACTCACCGTTACCGATGCTGGATTTGTTCCATGAGCGGAATCAGGAATGATCACTTTATTACGTTTGAAGTCTTTACGTTGCAAATGGTATTGCTTCATAATCATCAAACCAACCAATTCTCCATGCGCTCCGGCATAAGAATTTAAAGTGAATTCCGATAATCCGGAAATCTTCGCTAAGGTTTGTTGCAACTCATAATAGAGTCTTAACGCTCCTTGAACTGTAGTCACTGGTTGATATGGGTGAAGTTTGGTGAAGGAATACGATTTTGCAATTTCTTCATTGATTTTAGGATTGTACTTCATCGTGCAAGAACCTAATGGATAAAATCCTGATTCTACACCGAAGTTTTTCTGAGAAATATTCGTGAAGTGGCGAACACAATCGAGTTCACTTATTTCTGGCAGCAATAATTCATCTGTTCTTAAATATTCGGAAATATCGTTGAGGGAATACTGTGGATATTGTTCTTTTGCTAAGGAATATCCTATTCTTCCGCTTTTCGATAATTCAAATACTAATGTGTCATATTTCATGATAATCCCTCCAATACAGAGAGAAGTTTTTCGATTTCCTCTTTGGTGCGCTTTTCTGTAACGGCAAAATTAATTAGGTTTTCATAATCATCGGAAAATTGTGCTAGACTGAATCCTCCAAAGATTCCTTCTTTCCATAGCGCTTCTTTGATCAAGTCATGAGAAATGGTTGTTTCCAAAGTAAATTCTTTCAGGAATGGTTGTTGGAAAGGATCAAAGAATTTCTTTGTCTTAAGTAAGCGATCATAGAGATAATGAGCGTTTTGATAAGAACGAAGATTGACATCTTTGATTCCTTGTTTGCCCATGATGGATAAATAAACGGTCGAATACAATACCAATAAACTCTGATTAGAACAGATATTGGAATTGGCTTTTGCACGACGAATATGTTGTTCTCTAGCTTGTAATGTCAAAACAAAGGAACGCCTTCCGGATGAATCTGTTGTATAGCCACAAATTCGTCCTGGCATTTTTCTAACATGTTTCTTTAAGGTAGCTAAATAGCCGATTGTCGGTCCACCAAATGCGAGTGGCATACCTAGAGATTGGCAATCTCCACAAGCGATGTCCGCTCCATTTTCACCTGGTGACTTCAATACTCCCAAAGTGCTGATATCACTGGATTGAATCAGTACGGCTTTCGTTTCATGTAATAAATCAGCCAAACCATCATAGTGTTCAATCAAACCAAAGAAATTTGGACTTTGAACAATGAGACCAGCTGTATCCTTATCAAGGTAGGCTTCAAGGGCTTCACGATCCAAAACGCCATTCTTTGCTGGTACGATTTCATATTCGTGTCCTTTGAATTTTAAGTAGGTTTTGATGACTTGAATTGTATTTGGATTCAAAGTCGAAGAAATCAAGATTTTATTTCTTTTTGCAATCGAACAAGCCATGAAGCACGCTTCTGCAGCAGCTGTTGTACCGTCATACATCGATGCGTTGGACACATCCATACCGGTTAGGGTTTGAATCATGGATTGATATTCGAAGATATATTGCAATGTACCTTGTGACACTTCCGGCTGATACGGTGTGTAGGAAGTCAAAAACTCCTGTCTTGACGTAATTGCGTCGATAACAGAAGGTGTGTAATGATCGTATAATCCAAGCCCTGAGAAGATAACTAATTCTTGATTTTCTTCACTAAGAGCTTTGAAGTAAGCTCGAACTTCCTGTTCCGACATGGAGGATGCAATCTCGTATTCTTTGTCCAACAGAACTTCCTTAGGAACAGAGTGAAACAGCTCATCAATCGATGAGATGTTGAGTTCTTTCAGCATCAACTCAATATCGTCTTTGGTGTGCGGAAAGTATTTAAACATGTTCTACCTCACTATAAAAGTTGCTCGTATTCTTCTGCGCTCAACAGTTCTTCCAATTCTGATGGGTTTGATAATTTAACTTTGATCATCCAAGCGGAAAATGCGTCTTCATTGACGAGTTCCGGTTCTCCAACCAAATCATCATTAACTTCCAATACTTCTCCTGAAACTGGAGAAACTAGATCAGAAGCTGCTTTAACAGATTCCACTGCTCCGAATTCGGAATTTGCTTCTACGTTATCTCCTGCTTCCGGCAGATCAACGAAAACAATACTTCCCAATTCTTTGGCTGCGAAGTCAGTGATTCCCACCAATACTTCTTCATCATTTAATTTTTTAACCCATTCATGGTCATTGGAATAAAGGTAATCTTTCAATACTTTGCTCATGTTAAGCTCCTTTCGATTTGTAGTTCTTCGTTAAGAATTTTTTATCTCTTACAAAACCAGGAATCATCTTGTTTCTGATTTTGACTTCGATCTTGGTATCTTTTTTTGTATATGGTCGATTGATCATTGCTAGTGCTATCGGTTTATTCAATGAAATAGATAAATATCCTGTGGTAACAAAACCAACCCATTCCTCATCGATGTAAACACCATAGGCAGCACGTGGTATTGCCAGTTGAGTTAATTCAATCCCCACAAGCCTTCTGGTAAGACCTTCCTCTTGTTGTTTTAGAAGTGCTTTTTTGCCAATAAATTCATTATCGGAATCGAGTTTCGTAAAGATTTTAAATCCCGCTTCTAGTGGAGTGATTGCATCGGATATTTCGTGTCCATAAAGAGGGAGAGATGCTTCAAAACGCAAGGTATCTCTTGCTCCTAACCCACAAGGTATGACTCCGCCTTCCAAAAAGATGGACCAAAGAGTTTTCGTTGCATCCGCTGATGCATAAATCTCAAAGCCGTCTTCACCGGTATATCCAGTACGTGAAATCAAAAGTTGGAATGGACCGAATTCATAGGTACCGAAATGGAAGAATTCCAGAGTGGACAAATCAATACCCAATAATTCCTTCATCTTAGTCTCAGCCAACGGTCCTTGAATAGCGATCTCAGAAAATTCATCGCTTTGATTGGATACTGTAACATCAAAGCCTTCGGTTTGTTCGACAACCCAGTTGTAGTCTTTACCAACATTCGAGGCGTTGACAACGAGAAAATATTCTTCATCATTCATCTTGTAAACCAAAAGGTCATCAACGATTGTTCCGTTTTCATATAACAACATTCCATAGGTGACAGACCCTGGTTCTTTATCTAAAATATAATTACAAAAGATATGGTCGATAAATGCTGTGGCGTCTTTCCCTTTCACCGCAAATTCTCCCATATGCGACACATCAAACATCCCGACTGCTTGTCGAACAGCGTTATGTTCATTCTTAATCGTATCATATACGATTGGCATAGAAAATCCCGCAAAGTCTTCCATTTTTGCGTTTAACTTGACATGCTCATCAAAGAGGCATGTGTATTTTATATCGCTCATTTGAGTACCTCTCATTCATTATACCAAACTTTTACATTTCTAGAACAGAATATCTAAAAAATCGTCGGCTTGCAAATTGTAGATGTAATCTTGAATATCAATTGTGTCCAAGACTTCTTTGAAGTCTTTTCTAGTAAAGGAAACCCCTTTGAATAAATCGGTGAATTCATCAGCGTCCTCGATCAAGAAGTAATCCCCCATTAGATCCAAACGCTTCACGATATTGTTTTTCAATTCCAAGGTCGCTTCTATCATACCAGCGTTTGTTTTTCCTTTTTTCTTAACGGTGTAATTGGGGTTCTTTCCGTAAATGAAATCTTCTTCTAAATACGTTTTTTCAATCTGACGAATCCCATCCAAATCAGCTTCGGTTAAGGTGAGTTGTTGTTCACAAAGGTGATCCTTAAAGTGTTGCTTGAACTCAGCAATCGTAATATCTAAATGATCTTTGATATTCGTGACTCGACTTCTTACTGAATCAATCCCTTTGGAGACGAGTTTCTCGTTGTCTGGTGTTATCGCTCTTACCATGGTCTCTACATCGGTATCCACCATCATCGTTCCATGAACAATGGAGCGATTATTCACACGATAAAAAGCATTACCGGATACTTTTAGTCCATCGATAAGGATATCGTTTCGACCGGAGAAATAGGCATTCAAACCTAAGTCTTTCAGTAATCCCACAATTTTTTCCAAGTAGGTATCGAAGACAAAATCTTTGTTAAACGAAGGCGTGATAAAGCTGAACATAATATTGTTCGGATCGGCAAATACACATCCTCCTCCCGACTTCCGTCGATAGAATTCGATTTGATTTGCTTTTACGAAGTCCAAATTAACTTCGTTTTCAATCAATTGATTCCGACCAAAGATAACGGTCGGTTTCACTTGCCACATAAAGAAGTATTCATCTCTCGGAAACTTCTTTGCTAAGTACTCTTCTGTAGCCAGATAAAAGGACAAGCGTTCCAGCTTGTCAGTTGGATGATTTACATATATCATATTGTCCTCCAAGAAAAAGAGAGACTAGTCTCTCTCCAAAAATTCTTTTATTCGTTTTTCTTCAAGTTCGGCTATAAACTCTGTAAATGGTTCAATTTTTTTGTTGATCTTGTATTCATCGATTGTGCGATAGTATTCGTCCCGCATCTCTCTGGTGATGGAGATTGGTAGGAATCCTTGCAACTCAAGCTGATAGTTGAGTAGAAGTCTTGCCAGCCTTCCGTTCGCGTCCATGAACGGATAAATCTTCAGAATCTGTAGATGAGCAAATGCTGCTTTTTCTAACCCCTTTAAATCTGGGTCATTTAAATCTGCAAAATAGCGATCCATTTTACTGAAAATCTTTAAATAAGTAGGCGGTACGTGCTTCGCTCCCAAAATGAATAAATCACGTGTTCTATAAACACCCCCGTTGATGATACCTTCTACGAGGATTTGGTGTAAATCTTTGACGATATTTTCGTCATACTGTTTTCCTTCCGCTACCAAGCGATGCGCGCGTTGGATGGCGTGAAAGTTGTTGATGATTGCCTTTCTTACTGTCTCACTCTTGTCCGGAAATTGACGAGAATGATCTTCCAACAAGAAAATGACATCTTCGAAAGTGAAGTCTCCGTTTTCAAAAGTGGTTGACTCGTAAATATATCGTTTGTCAAACTCGTTGCAACGTTTTTTCAACTCACTTTCCGACAACGCATTCTTCTTGTCGGTTAATGCTTGTAAAAGCCCTTCAGCCCCTTTGATACTCATATTTCATCACCTCATTATTATAATAACATGGAAAACCCTTACATTCAATTGTTTTGCCAAAAAAATTTGAGAAAAAAAGCAACTTCAAAAAGTTGCTTTTATGCGTTTACGTTGTTGTAAGAATATTTAATGATTTGATAAATGACATCTTTTGGAATGTCACCATAGTTATTTGCTTTAAACCACAATTCATCTCTTGTGCTCTTGTTTTTAGAGATAGTTGGATATTTGATGATTAAACGAATTCCTTTTTCTAAATCATACTTAAAAGCCATACGGTAATAGTTGCCAAAGTTCATTAAGACAAGGAATGGTTTACGATCGACATAGAATGTAATTCTATCGTCATCGAGTTTGGTAACGACATTTGGCATTTCACGAACGGATTGTACCAATTCATCAAACGTAGGATCCAACGGTTTAAACATTTTTGGTTTTTCGATATAGTATTCAATCGAGTTCGGTTGATTTGTTGGAGCTGTCGTTTTGGTGAATTCCGGATCCACATGTACATCTTCATATATCATATTGGTTGGATCGATATTCGATTCGGAAGAAACGATCGTTTGTTGATTAGAAACAATCATTGTTCTTTTGCCGTCTTTTGTAGCAACTTGTTTCTTCGTCGGTTCGTTCGTCACTTTTTTCGTGGCTTTCTTCTCTGGTTTTGGTTTGTCTTCTGATTGTTCTGCCATTTCTTCTTCTAATTCTTCAATTTCTTCACTACGTTTGGAATGAACAGACGCAATAACGATATGGATAATGTAGAATAAGATACCTCCTGCAGCAATCAATGCAAGGTAGTAAGTACCGAAACTTGCATAGTTTGTAAGCTTGTAGGTATAGAACCAATAAGTCAGACCGGCAGACAACAATGCGATTTCAATCAATAAAATAAAGTGGGCGATTCGTTTGCCATTGGATTCCATTTGAAAGTTGCTTCCCAAGAGGTGTCCAAATGCGATAAGCGACAGCGCGATGACGCCAAAGAACCCTAAAACCAATAAATTTGTTGTAGAGCTATTTTGTAAATAAATGTAATAGTTTAGTAATCCTCCATATACCAAAATCGCAATAGAGAAAATATAAACAGGTAGATATGCAGCACGTGCCGAATTTTGGTTAACATAGCCTAAATTGGTGGATTCACTATTTGTAATAATCAAGTAGATAATTCCAATCAAGATTGTAAGTACGCCAATTCCACCTTTGATGTACATCTCATAGGTGGTAAGTATCGGTAAAGAAAGCCCCCATTGAGCTGGATCGTTCCAAGGTACTGCTGCTAAAGATACCAAAAGAACGGATATAAAAATAAGGAAATTGCCAAAAAACTTTTTCATTCAATTCACCCTCTTACCTCTGTATATAAAAATTATATACAATAATAAATGGGATGTCAACAAATCACTTTGTTTTTAAACCTTGATTTTCATGGTTATTTTTCTGTTTAGGATATTCATGTGACACGATATGTCGCAAATGTAGATAATAATCAAAATTATTCTTTTTTTTTACTTAAATCAATTGCTTTCAATCATTGAGTAATATATAATGAAAACAGAGATATAGTATGTTTATTACATTTGTATGGGATAAGGAGGTTAATTATGCAAGTCTTAAAAGAATCAGTAAGAAATGCAATCGTGGAAGGCGCAATCGCTGAGTTTTTCCACAACGGTTTTCAAAAGGCGAACATGAGAAGAATTGCAGACAACGCCAACATTACCGTAGGGAACATCTATCGTTATTACAAGAACAAAGAGGAGTTGTTTAACGAGATTCTACTTCCTGCTGAACGTGCGATCGATGATCTGGAAAGTTTCGACAAGAAACTCCACGTCACCAGAATCGATAGTGAAGAAGACGTCAACCAGTTAGTTCAATACGTGATCAATGTATTGAAACCTTACACTCGCGAAGTTTTCATCATGATTTACAATTCGGAAGGAACTCACTATCAGAAGGTTAAGGCTCAACTCGAGCATCTAGTAGTTGACAAAATCAACAACTACTACCCAAGACAATTCGACAGATACCTGTTGACTGTCCTCGCTCAAAGCTTTGTTCAAGCGGTGTTCCATGTGTTCCAAGAGAATGTCAATAACATTCGCAAAATTCAGGAATACATTTCCCAACTGGTCGTTTATTTCTTTAGAGACATGGACAAGAGAATGTTCTAATCCTTTTGGAAAAGACGAATCGAACAGCTAATGAAAACAGACATAAAAAAAGTCATACCAATTATACTTGTATGACTTTTTTTATTGCTATAATTGTTCTAATTCTAAGACATTGGTCTTGCCAATGATTGTTTTTGGTAAGGATTCCAAAACGACAATTTCAGAAGGTTCTGCATAGCGGCCAAGATTTTCTCGAATCAATTTGCAAATAGCTTCATTGGAGAGCGGTTGTTTTCCAGGGACGAAAACGATAAACAGTTTCACCTTTGATCCTTTAAGATCATCCGGTTTGCCAATTGCAGCGACTTCTAATACTTCTTCTTTACTCATTAATAGATTTTCTATTTCAGAAGGTAAAACCGGGATACCGGATACCTTAATGATTCGTTTTAATCGTTGTTTAAATACTGCATAGCCTTCTTCGTCCATCATTCCCAAATCTCCAGTTTTTACCCAAAGTTGACCATTGATATTGACAATTGTTTGATCTGTAGCTTCTTTATCATTTCGGTATCCATTCATCATGGTTGGTCCTGATACGACAATTTCTCCAGATTGATTTGGTTCTAAAAACGCGTTTGTGGTTGAATCTACCACGTTCATCACCATTCCAGGAAGCGGTTTCCCAACCGTGCCGTCTTTGCTATCATTTAACGTATTGACAGAGCATACCGTCACGACTTCTGTCAATCCATAACCTTCGAGTAATCTTGCTTTAGAGTAATAATATTTCATCACTTCATTGAAACGGTCTTTGAGATCTTGAGCAACATAATCTCCCCCGACAAATGCTTGTCTGATATTCACTACTTTTGGAGAACGAAAATGTTCGTGCCTTAACAAACTTTCAAACAAAGATGGAACGCCGATAATATAGTTGATTTGATTTTTCGATATCAATTTAACTGCTTCATCAGAACTAAATTTAGGCATCAGCGTATCGACTCCACCAAACATCAACATCGAGTGAATTCCCATGCAAAGACCAAATCCATGAAACATTGGTAATATTGCCAACATATGCTGGTTCTCAAAATTGGAATCGCCTAATATATATTCTGTTTGACTAGATAAGTAGCTGATTGCATAATTGGATAATTCAATCGTTTTGGGTTCTCCAGAAGTTCCACCGCTATGGAGCAAAAACGCAGTTTTCTTCGGTTCAATCTCATCTATTTTGATTTCGTCCCAACAATAAAGATCCCTGATATATAGTATTCGATCTGATTTTGGAATAGCTTTTAGTTTTTTTCGATTCAGCAACCGATATCCAAACTGTTTGAGTGATCCAAACTCGTCTACTGGTGTTACAAGGATAAAAGTTTTTTCTTCTTCATACAATTTTTGAAAGTGCCCATAAAATGTATCTAAAATAATGATAAACTTCGAATTGTTTTGTTTCATGAACTTTGACATTTGGATTACAGGAGTCAACGGATGGACCATATGACAAACCACACCAATTTTATTCAAAGCATAAAAAGAGAAAATTGCTTCGAAGACATTTGGCATTGCCAATGTTACAACATCTCCACTCTGTAAACCAAGTCCAAGAAAACCGGAGGCTAATGTACAGATTTTCTCATCCAATTCATAATAGCTAATGTATTTGTTCATGAACAATAATGCATTTCTCTCTGGAAATTTCAATGCACTCTCGTGCAATGCTCCATATAACGTTTGATTGTAATTCATAGTTTCCCCCTAAAATTGATATCCAAAGATCCATCCGATAAAATAGATGATTCCAAATAAAATAAATTGATGTGTCACAAAAACCCAAAGTGAATTTCTTCCTACGAATAAAACAAGATTTTTTTCGTTCATTTGAACGGAAGGAATCAATGAAACCCGGTTACGATATAGTTGTTTTCCTATCACCGTTCCAATCATAATCATTCCTCCATAAGGGAAAAGACCAAAATAATCCGCTCCAAATGCTTTACTACCGAAGAGAATACCAGGAATACTATCCCAAGTTAAGCGAGAAATATAATGTAGTTCCCAGAAGTTGGATTCAATACCAATAATAACAACCGCTAACCCAATGGCAAGGATAACCCAATCATAATATCCTTCCCATGCGTTTTTGGGATCATAATTGACATGAAGTTTGCGAAGAACAAAGGAGATGAAAGATGGAATACTCCAAAATAGCCAAGTTAAGAAGATACTTACCGCAAACATATGGATAACACCGAAGATAATAAAAGCCTCAATACCTCCGAATTCTTCAATTAAATAAGTCACAATTGAGATGAGGGATGCGACAGCAAGTAATTTCATCGATCGAACAAAATTCGATTTCGAAAAAGTAAAACTAATCCCCGATACAATTAAGAAAACCGAAACGAAAAAGAAATGTCCAAAAAAACGCAAGGTGGAATTCCAATAAGTTTCAGCTAATTGATTGATAAATAGAAATGCTGGTCGATCCAGTTGATAGAAATTCGTAAAATAGTAATCTAGGTTCTTTAAATCATACATTAGATGGTCAAATACCATCATCAAAATCGCAAATCCTCGTGCAAAATCCAATTCCCAAATTCGTCTTCGTTTCATATCAAGCACCTCAGTAACAGTTCAATTATAACATAAGAACTTTTTTTTGTATTTATAACCAATAAATTTCGTTGTTCATCCGTATAATATGTGAAAATCGGCAACAATCACTGTAAAAGGCTGAATTGTGTTATAATATTCCTCGGAGTGATATCATGGTAGATTATGACAACTATATCGATGCATTAATCGAAAAAGACAACCAAGCCTTCGAAGTAATCTATGAGAGTACTAGGAAAGGCGTTTTCTCTATAATCATTTCCATTGTGTCGAACAAAGCCGTCACAGAGGATTTGATGCAAGATACTTACATGAAGATGATCGAGCGCATTCATCAATACAAAAGAGGCAAGAATTTCTATGCTTGGCTCTTGCAAATCGCAAAGAATACTGCTCTCGACTATTACCGCAAAGAAAAACGGATGAACGTTTATGACCCTCAACAACACGAATATCTTTTCGATAGTGAATATACCGAATCTAATGATTTCGCTGTCTTGGATATGGTGAAGTCCTTGGAGGAAGAAGAAAAGCAAGTAGTTCTTCTTCGAGTTGTATCCGACCTAAAATTCAAAGAGATCGCTAGCGTGTTAGAACGACCGATTGGGACAATCCTATGGATTTACAACAAAGCAATTAAAAAATTACAAGAAGAAAATCTTGGAAAGGAGTGATACGATGAATAAGAAAGATCTATTGTCGAAAATCAAACAGACCGCATTGGATGAAATGCCTGATGTTCGTGATAGAATCGACTTGTCCAAAGCTGTAATTGAACCGGAATACGAATCCATCAAACAACCAATTACGTTGCGGAAAGTATTCTCGTACACATTTGCTTCTTTGTTTATAGTTGTTTCCGCTATCATCGGTCTGAATTTTGTGAATTTATCTACTGATTCAACACCACTAGAAAATGAAACCGAAATCGTTGGTTTCCAGACCGTATCCGCTGCCGCATTGCTCGACTCCTTCCAGTTTGTAGATTTGAATGTTGAGGAATCGGATGAATCCCTTACTTTATTGAAACAAACCACAACTACTACTCTCGATAGCGCTGACGTTGATGATTTACTTACTCAACTAAGACTGATCAATAACTACTTGAATATGGCAGAGACAGTATTAGTGGAAGATGGTCAATATCTGTATCAAGCAGTGGAATCCGATAACACCGAATATGCCTATGCTTTTCAATACAATGGTACGGACTTGAATGGAAATTTGATTACCTACACAGGATACTATAACATCGTTGAAATCGATGGCGTACAAACCGAACAAGGGATGTTAATTCATGATGGATCTCAGTATGAATACACAACTGTCGCAACTGGAAGTGGTGAAGAACTTCAGTATTCCTATCAGATTCGTATCGATGCAGAAAACTATATTGAAGTATCGAATAACAGTACCGAAGATTCACAAAGTTTCCAGTATAAAGTATATGAAAACAATGAATTACAGAATCAGAGCACAGTAACCTTAGTAAAAGAAAAGAAAAACCTCCAAGCTACCGTTCAAATCATAAATATAGCAGGTGACGAAATTACTTTGAACATTCAACGTGAAAACGGTGAAACCTCACAATTTAGAGTTAGTTATATGTTAATGAAAGGTACTTCTAATTCTTCTGGAGAATTTACCGTAAGCCTTGAATATGATGAAACAACTCAAACATACCAATATCGCTATGTTATCAATAATGAAGTAGTTACGGAAAGCAGAGGAAATAAAGGAAATCGTCAAGCAACAGAGGATGATTTTGAAAAAGGAAATTCTTCTTCCCAAAACCCATTCGTATCTACAGCTACTACAACCAGTGAAGAGGATAACAATGGCAATCAAAATACAACAGCAGATTCTAGACAGGGTGGAAGAGACTCCGGTAGCGACGCAAGCGCAGGAGCTTCACAAACAGTAACGACAAATGCAAATGGATTATAATGTTTTTTAAAGAAGGCGATTCGTCGTCTTCTTTTTTTTATAAATTTCACCAAAACTGGAACGATATGCTATAATGAAAGAAAGTGAGGGGATTCACATGAATAGTAACAATCGTTCTCAGGCAAAAGATCCATTGTTGCATTTTTACCAAGAATACGAATACCAGGAAGAAACCGGATTCGTCGTTTTTCTTGCGGACGGCACCATCTTCTCATTCAATGACCTGCTCCCAAATATTATTGGTGCCGATGCCAAACAATTACTCCATCACAATATCCGTGATTACATCCCGATTGATTTGGACTTTTTGGATCAAATATTAGCTGGTGAAACCAGAAGAGAGTCTATCGAAATCAATCAAAGGTTTTTGGAATTGTACTTTGGCCCGATGCAATGTATGGATAATCTTCCAAAAGGATTCATTATCATCTCCGACAAAACACAAACCAAAGACTATGTCAACGATTTAAAAGGGACATTGATTCAATTTCAAGAATTGGTCAATCGTTTTGAAGTTGGCTTGGCTATTTTAAATGATAAACATCAGGTCATTGAAGCCAATGAAACTTTTTATTATAATCTTGGTTACACATATGAAGAGGCGTTGAAATTAAATGCCTGGGATTATGTACATGATTACGAGAACAAAGGTAGAAAAAGAGAATTACTTCCGGATACCATCTATAACTTTGGAGAAGAGAATCTTCATATTCGCAAGGATGGTAGTACCATACCAATCAAGGGCTTTTGTTCTGTGCAGATTATCAATGGACAACGCGTAGTAATCTGTTTCTATGAGAATATCGCAAAAATCAAAGCTTCATCATTGCGTTTAGAACAGAGCGAATCAATGTTACAGAATTTCATTGCGAATTCTTTAGATGCTGTGTTGGTATTAGATAGCAAATTAGAACTACTATACATTTCTCCAAACACAAAGAAGGTTTTTGGTTATTCCGCTAGTATTCCAAAAGAAGAGATTCTCAATCGCTATTTACCGTTAAAAGAGAAAGAATTTAAAGCATTTATCAAAGCGAACTTGAAAGTAAAAGAAAGCCAAGCGGAATACGAGTACACCATCAAACCAAAAAACGGAAGAGAAAAGCACTTTTCTGTGCGCACTTCTACTGTTGTAAATATACGTAAAACCATCATTTGTTATGTCCGCGACGTAACAAAAGATAAAAGGTATATAGAAGAACTCAAAATCTTAAGTTACACAGATCAATTAACTCAATTACATAACCGACAATATATGGAAGAACAATTGGTAGAGTTAAGACGCAGTGAAAACTATCCGATTAGCATTATTTCTGCAGATTTGGATGGTTTAAAAGAAGTCAATGATTCTCTAGGCCATCAAGCCGGAGATGAATTATTAAGACGATTCGCGAATATTCTAAGAGAAGCCCATCGTAAAGATCAGGAGATTTTTCGAATTGGTGGAGATGAATTTATTATCGTTTCAACCAAAACGGACGAACCGTCAGCAATCGCATTGGTCAAACGAATCAATCGGATGATTTCTAAACATAATTCATTACCAAGTTCTTTACTGAAGATTTCTGCTTCTATTGGTTTTTCAACTTCTATTGAAACCACTATGAGTCTTTCTATGATGCTAGCTTTAGCTGACAAAGAGATGTATAAGATTAAAAACCTAAAGAAAAAAGAGCATTTATAAAAAAAAATACCGCTGATGCGGTATTTTTATTATGCTCTGTGAATAATGGCGACCATCGGTATCAGCAAGAATGCAATCCAACTGTAGGTCCAAGCTCCTGGAATGAAAAAGCCTACCAAGAAGAAAATCGTTGTCGCTATAAATGGCATTAAGGCAATCAAACGATCGTGTTTCGGTGCATAACGAAGAATGGAATAAACAGGAACAGAGAAATAGATTAACCATAACCATGCCCATGTATCAAATAAAATACCCGCAGCGATATAAACGATGGTGGCGGCTAATAAAACCAACCAAACATTCTTGTTTTTAGAATTGATGACAACGAAGGAATCTTCACTAAAAATCAAGGAGATGCCGATTGGAATTAAGAAAGCAAATAATCCATAACCCCACTCATGTAGAACATATCCGGAATACAAGTAAACCCCAATTGCGAGTAAAAAGCCAAGTTCAAAAACAACTGCTTTCCACATTTTACGTTCATGCAAAACCCCTAACATTGGAATGATCATAAAGACAAGCCATGTTGGATTCCAATCTCCGGTAAAATACCAAACCATAACAAAAGCAATGACAGCGATAAATGGACTCACTGCAGTCAAAAAAGAAATGAACCGCATCGTCTTGACGCTGGAGAAAATTGCGATGACTGGAACAATCAAAAAGATCAACCAAGCTGGGTGCCAAAGATCTTTCCAAAAACCAAGCAATAAGAAAGTAATTAAAGCCACAAATGGGCTTAAAGCAATCACCCCATTCATGCTATGTTTGTCGAATGCATTGACAATAATAGCGGTCATCGGAATTGCTAAGAAAACAAGCCAACCCGGATGCCATTTCCCAAAACCAAATCCTAAAATCATAAAGATAATCAAAGAAATAAATGGCATAAGTGCGGTAATACGATTATCTCGATTCGTTGTGGAAGAACGTCCTCCACGATGAATATAGATAAACTCTTCTCCGTCCACAAATTCTTCCGAGAGACTTTTGACCACTTCTTCTGGTGTTCCGATCATCTTAATAATTTTGTCTTCACTCATATTCTTAGCAACGGCATCATCAATCATTTCACCATAATCCGCCAAGATATCGCTCAACTCATCTTCACTGATGTTATATTCGAGCAGTAATTCTTTCAGTTCTTCTAAATAACGTTCTTTCATTTTGATTCATCCCCTTCCAAAATTCGAAATACTCCCTTGATGAATAATTTCCATTCCGACAAATACTCTTGTAGTTTCCCTGTACCTGTCTCTGTGATTTTGTAAAACTTTTTTGGAGCTCCGATCACAGACGGAACCTTATAGGTTTCAAAGTACCCCTGTTGTGTCAATCTACGAAGTAGTGGATAGATGGTATTCTCATTGACCGGAATCTCCTTTGAGAGACGTTCGATCACGTCAAATCCGCACAGATCCTCATCCTCCATGATCTTCAAAACACAGATCTCGATGATACCCTTTTTGAATTGTGCGTTCATGGTACCCTCCCTTTTTTGTGTTATACACGATAATAGTCTATCATGTTTATGTGTAAAACACAATAAGTTTTAATAAAAAAACATTAATGATGGTGGTGATGGGTACTATGCTCTACTGGTTCTACACAGTCTTCGTCCTGACAAATCGTATCTTCAAACTCGATTTGAATGGTTACATGTTGAATTCCCAAAGTTTTTAGCCGAGTCTGAATTTCTTGTTGGATTTCAGTTATTTCTTCTGTCGATAGCCCTTTTTCCAACAATGCGTGAAGTGTCATTAAAGGATAATTTCCTTCTAGGGACCATAGATGAATATGATGGATTTCTCTGATATGTTTGATTTCTTCTAATTGATCTTGAATTTGGTCAACGTCAAATCCTTTTGGTGCTCGTTCCAACAAGACTCGAAAAACACTTTTCATATTTTTGAATACATGATACGAAATATACAGTGTGAAAGCAATCGACAAGATTGCATCCAAGACTTGAATATCATAAAAATACATGATAATTGCTGTTATGAGTAAGGCAACCCAACCAAGAACGTCTTCTAACAAATGTAGCGATATGACTCTTTCATTGATTGTCTTTCCTTTTGAAACATTGAAAGCAGCCAGTCCATTAACGAGAATCCCTACAATGGCAAAGTAAATCACGAGTTCCGCATTGATGGATTCTGGATTCATCAGCCGTTTCACTGCTTCGATTACGATGATGACGGAACCAATTAAAAGAATCATCGAAGAGATTAAAGCGCCCAACAAAGAAAAGCGGTAATATCCATAAGTGTAGTTGTAATCTGGTTTTTGTTTTGATTTTCTTTCAAGGAACATCGCAACTCCCATGGATAAAGAATCGCCTAAGTCGTGAACAGAATCACTTAAGAGGGCGATTGAGTTAGTAATGATACCACCGATAAATTCAAACACGGTGAAAACGAGATTTAAAATAAATGAAAGCAGAATTCGACGTTCTGACTTCATATCATCACTTCCTACTAGCGGATACGCAATTCTTTGCGTAACCGATCTACAGTATTCGCATTTTCAACAAATGCAATGATAATAAACATAATAATCATATATTGTGGCATGAAGTAAATGTTATCGACCATTCCTTGCATATTAGCGCCAGCCAAAGCGATTAGGAGAATCGCTTTTTCTTGAGTTAAATGCGAAAGGAAAATTCGGATTACACTAATCAATTGCACCAACAAAGCGAGTGCACCTAACAACCCAAAACAAGCCAAAGTATGCAAAATGGTATTATGGAACATTCGTAATTCATTCTCACCAACATTGACAGAGCGTGCGAACACTCCAGCACCAAAGACTACATGCTCTTTAAATGTCGCCCAAGCTTCTTCCCAAATCACGATTCGACCATTGTCATCCAGTCCATATAAATCTAAACGTTCCCAAATCGTAATGAAGTAATCTTTTGCAAAATAAGCAACGGTTGATACAATCATAATTCCCAATATCAGATTCAACAACAAACTCCATTTATGTGGGTATTTAACAAACATGAAGATGAGCAGGAATATAGCAGTGATGAAAAACGCGATGATTCCAGCTCTGGACAAAGTAAATAACAGCATTGCAATTTCAAACAAAGCCAAGACAATCCAAATAATATGCATTTTGAATTTCTTGACAAAATAAAATGTTAAAGAAATAAAAATAATCAAATAAGTTGCGATAAAGTTGGATAATCCCCATCCTAAATCCAAAGTTTTATTCTCTAATGCTTCTACAATATTATCTTGTCTCAAATAAAAGACAGCGACTTGTGCAGAGATTAAAAACCCTAAAACAACAAAAATGCGAATGAGATAAAGTAAATGATCTCCCTTGATGGTATTGGCGAAGAATCCGTACAATGTAATCATCAATAAAACAGCTAGTAAAATCAAAACAGAAATCATATCATAGGTCTCGGTATTGACAATTGTCGATGCGATAATCGCAATTCCAAGCAATAATATTCCTACAAAAAACTGTCCTTTAAACAACTTCACTTTATATAGAATTACATGAAGGATAATTCCTAAAATCAGCGAGGAAGGTAGGATGTAAAGCGACAACGGTATCAGCGTAAGATCCCACTCTGTTTGGGAGATCATAAACAGAAGGTTGAGTAAAAACGGAATGACGTAGATGGTGTTTCGCAACGATAATAAAAGAATAAATATAATAACGGAAAAGCCAATCAAGCCATATTCTTGAATTGTTGTCGTGCCTGATTGGACATATTCGGCAGAACCAAAATACCAGAGTGCAAATGCAATCAGGCTGATAAAAATCAAATATGGCAATGACGTAAATATATTCTTTTCGGTCACGTATTTCTCCTATTTGTAACTGACGTAATACTCTTGAATCTTTGGAAAGCTTAGTTTGATATATTCACTCGGGTCTTTTTGAACGGTTAATACATGGTTAAACAATTGAATGCGCTTTGCAATCAAGACCATTTCAAAGAGTTTTTCATCGATAAATGGAATTTGATTCACACTTCGGTATCCTGCCATGAAACTTGTCTTTACCTGGTAGAAATCAACATCTTCTCTTGCTCTATAATAATAGAGGAATACGGCGATATCCATCACTGGATACCCCAGTAATGCTTCTTCAAAGTCATACAGTATGTATTGATCTTGGAAGGATTTGATATGCCAAGGATTGAGATCTCCGTGTATTAATCTTGGTGCTCTTTCGTCGTAAAGATTTTTGAAAACTATATCAATCCTTCGTATTAGTTCATCCAAGATTTCAACCATTTCTTTGGAGACATATTTCTCATATTTTGAAAGATGATAGACAGGTACTTCCGATTCCCTATAAAAGACTTTATCCCAGCGTTTTGGATTCACATGTTCTGGGAAGACAAGTCCTTTGGTTGCGATGTGCATTTTTGCCATTAACTGACCAATTGTATGAAAGGTATCCGCATCCTTTTTATCCTGAATGCTTTCTCCGTCTAAATACTCAAACAACGCGGTACGTTTGTATCCTCGTTTGGTTTTACAAGCCACTCTGGTGATGGTTTCGCCCTGTTTATTCAACACAATTCTTGGCGTTTTTAGATCGGTTTTTTCCAGAATGGTTTTGATCATATAGTGTTCAGAAAACGTGTTATTGATCGTAGAGTGTAAATCTTCATAGATCTTCAAGACATATTTTTTGGTTTTTGTCTGGGCTAAATAAAAGCGATTGTTTTCTTCTTTGAGAAAACGCAACGACTTAATCGGAAGATCATACTGTTCGATTGCTTTTTGAGCGATAGTGTGGAAATTCATAGGATTACCTGTGCCATGTATCAAGAGTAAGCTGATTATCTTTGATAATCAACATGGGACTTATTGTACGCTTATTCATCGGTTTTGTCAACAGGCACGATGATGTCAATATCATCGTTCTCTGGTTTATTGACGCGACTCGATACTTGGTGAAGTTGCATCTTCGAAGGATCGTATTGTCCAAGGAGTTTTGAAAGAGCTTCGGTGTCCTTAATTCTAGGATCTAACCATAGTTTCGCATCGCTTTCTGTCAGGATAACCGGCATACGATCATGGATATCTGCCATTAAACGATTGGCTGTGGTTGTAATGATTGTGCAGGTATATAGTTTCGTACCATTCTCTTTTTTCATGACAGACCATAACCCTGCGAAACCAAAAATAGCATTGTTTTTGAGATAGAAATAGTATGGGGTTTTGGTTGAGGTGGTTCGATACCATTCAAAGAAACCATCTGCTAAAATGACGCATCTTCGCTCTAAAAAGGATTTTTTGAAGGCGGGTTTATCCTTCAAAGTCTCTTCTCTTGCATTGATCATCTTAAAGCCGATTTTATCGTCTTTTGCCCATTCTGGAACAAATCCCCATTTGAGTAAACCAACGCGAAACTTGGTTCCATCATTGATGAGAGAGATTGCGTTTTGGCCAGGCGCGATATTGTATCGAGGTAGTTCGATAGCCTGATCAAGGACTTCAATTCCATAATGTTCCTTTAGATATTCTTTGAGTTGATCTCGAGTAACCGAGATTCCATAACGACCGCACATAGGGTTCACCTCTCTTTGATTATATCAAAATACAGATGTCATGACAATGATATCGGCTTCAACCGTAAAAAAAGCCGATCCTTTTTTTGAAAAAGATCGGTTTGGTTTTATTCCTTTACAGCAATCGCATCGATTTCGATTAAGACATCGAGTGGAAGACGACGGACTTCTACTGCAAATCGCGCTGGTTTATGTTCTCCAAAGAACGCAGCATACACTTCATTCATTTCCGAGAACATCGATAAGTCTTTTAAAAACACTCCACATTTCACGATGTTTTCCTTGGTTAAGCCAGATTCCTCCACGACACCTAATACATTCTTCAAACTCTGCAGGGTTTGAGATTTAATATCTTCTCCTGCTGGTTTCATCGTTTCGGGAACATAAGGGATTTGTCCGGAAACATATAATGTATCTTTTACAAGGATTCCTTGGCTATAAGGTCCTACTGCTTTGGGAGCATTTGTTGTTTCAATTCGCTTCATTTTTATTCTCGCTTTCTTTGAATTTTTTCCCTAAGTGAATTTTTGTTTTTTCTAGTTTTGCATAGACCCAGGTCTTTAGCTCATTTTGCGTCGATTCGTTTAATCCTTGGTATGGACAGAACAAAACTCGTGAAGTATTGAGTTCCATAATAAATAAATGGCGATAAAGGACCACTTGTTTAATTTCTTTCCATTCTGTGTTGTATGACAATCCAGCGAAATTCTCTGTCACTCCTTCTTCTGAAAAAACGAAAGTGATAAAGTGTTCTTGCAGAAGTTTGTTTTTTCGATATGTTTTCGATGCTCGAAGCATCAAAGATAAACGCATGAGAAACGGTAAGAACCCAACGATGATCAGAAAGAAATAATACCCAAAGGGTAATCCAGCAACAATTGCAATAATCAAGATGATAAGATCAATCGCAAACAAGAAATAACGGTTGACTGCTAGCCAAAAAGGAGTCTTCTCCAATGCAGCCCAGATATTCGCAGAAACATAGTCTGCTTCTTCAATTTTATAGGTCAGTTCCAACGGTTCCATAGAGTCCTCATATAATGGTATAGCGATATTCACATAACGCTAAGTCTTTGTCGAAAACAACTGTTCCATTGTTTTCTGTTTCAATTGTACCAGATAATAGACCAACGTGCAATTTATAATCAATTTTGAATAACAGTAAATTCAAGGAGACTTTGTGTGTTGCCAGTGTTTCAAAGGACAATTGAACTCCATGATGATTTTTGATACTTAGCCCATTGATTTCATGAGTAAATCCAACATTATCTAGTATATGGAAATTTGATTCATCCCAAAATCCATTCTCATTATAAAGATCTTGATTTGAGTTTAACCGAAAATCAGTACAATTCAGACCAAATGGAGTGGTTTTCCCGGCTATTTCTTTTTTTCCAAAACTAGTAACCCAGTCATATCCAGAATGTCTTGGATAATACCCGCGATGGTCATCTAAGATAGCATAGGTATCTCCATCTATCATTTCTACACCATCGATTTTGATGGACCCTTCAAAACCAAAAAGATCCTTTTCCGTATAGATTGGATAGTTGTCTTTGATTGGAATATTGACAATCGATGGTTGGGAGATTTGATGTAATCGAAAATCATAGGAAATGTCTTTATGTTTTTGATTCTTGGTATAACCACAAGCGCTAACCATTCCTTCTTCGTATCGATTGACAATCTGAGAGAATTTCTTTCCGGATTGGAATGTCGACTTGGACCCGTTCATTAAGGATTTAGATGGCTTGCTTTTGGGGATGATTACATTCGTATGATTCCATACTTTTAATGTCTTTGTTTTTGTTTCATAAAACAATACGAGATGGATGTTTAAAACTCCAAACCGATATATTGCCATCAAAAAAATTCCGGATCCAGTCCGAACTTCGATTGCTTGCCATTCGGTTAATCGCAAGTGGTTCAGCAACCGACGAAACGGATTTTTACTTTTATAATCCAGGAGATTAAAAGATGGAAAAGGGGACTGAAACGTTCCAAAAAGGGGAGTCCCAGTCTCGTCAATCAAAGCAGATGGCGTTGGTTGAACGATCCGCTTTTGTTTTATTTGATCCATTATTCACCTCAAAATAGATGATTTCTCTGATAATAGTATTGTATCATGTTTTAGAATGTTTTACCTTCAAACCTTTATTTTATGATATAATTTGTTTATTGGAGGATGATGATGAAAGAAATCCATACCTTTGACCTAAGAGAAAACAAATCCGAAACACCGTCGATTTTACGTACCGCTTCTAGAGCGGTTGCATTGAAAGAGAATCTACTATTACTAATTTATCTAAAAGAAACTCAAGAATATAAATTTCCTGGTGGTGGCGTCGAATCTCAAGAAGACCCAGTAAGTGCAATGATCCGCGAAACCAAAGAGGAAGCAGGAGCGACAATTACAAAAATCCATTCTGCTTTAGGTTATATCGATCAAATTAATCCAGATAAATACGACGCAACTAAAACATTCTATATGCGCAGTATTTATTACTTGGTGGATGTAGCGAAGGAGATGTCCCAATTACAACTGAGTGGGTATGAAACCGAACTTGGATTTGAACCAAAATGGGTCACGTTGGAAGAAGCTATCTCGGTGAATCAGAATCGGATCAATCTTGGTTCGAAACATCATTGGACCATGAGAGAATTGTGGATGTTGAATTATATAAAAGAGCATTTAGAGGAAATCAAAAAAGGTTCTTCTTGACGTATTATATTTTAAACGAACAAATAAAAAGAGACTATGATAAAAGGTCATTTTTCATAGTCTTTTTCATGTAAACAATACAGAAATTAAGTAAATATTGTTGAAACAGCACATTGTCCGTTAGGATCTAGATACAATACTGGAGTAATGTATACGGACATAACCATTGCACATGGTCAACGCATCTAGAAAGCC
>QKCT01000081.1 GCA_003245625.1 Bacillota bacterium
GCGTCTGATATTTGCAATTCTTCATAATCCAATACGACTTTAGAAAAAGAGTCGATGGTTAGGTTGGAGCCGTTCACTTTTACCACTATATCACCTAGCTTTCATATCTATTATAAGATATGAACGACGACCTTGTAAAGGAGATTATGACAACTATTTTAATTGTTATCTCATTTTTTTGAGTTTTAAAGAAATACGGTAAATTTAGCGTTTTAACGCATTGAAACAGCCAAAAGTAAAAAAAAGAGGAGTAGTATAAAGTCTACTCCGCAAAATCTTGCAAAATTGGTGCGCCATCAGGGACTCGAACCCGGGACCCATTGATTAAGAGTCAATTGCTCTACCAACTGAGCTAATGGCGCATGCATATAATATGATAAAACAAAAGGGGGGATTTGTAAAGCAAAAAGTTACTGATTTTCCAAAAATTCTCCCAATTCCTCATATCTTAAAAAATAGATTCCGTCTACTTTTTGGAATTTTTGAACGATGTAACAATCACTTTCGTTGATATACTTTGTGATATTGTGACAGTTTGGATAAATCAAAACGATTTTGACACATTCCATATCTTTGATATGGTATTTGATGAATTCCTTCATACCCGGAACAAAATGTGGTTTCGTCGAACGTTTCCAATTGGAAATATCATGATTAATTACCACATTATCCGCATTTGTAATGATAACTTCATGGTTTTGATTCATATCCAATAATTTAATGAGATATGCTTTTTCATTTTGGAATTCCACATGATAGATATGTTCTGGGTTATGTTCAATGATTTCACCCTTTTTTAAATGTTGAAAAAGAATCTGTTTAACAGATTCGATAATCTTGATATATCGATATTCTTTGAGGAGGTTGATAATAATCAATGCAAGAACCAATACTCCTACTGCGATAAGTGCGTATGTATACCATTCCATAATCTATCCTCTTTGTTCTCTTATCATACAACAAAGTGAAACGATTTGTCAATGAAAAGAAAATAGTTGCCAATGGGTATTGGCAACTAAAAACATTTTTCTTGATGTTTTAACCAACGCATTGAAATAATTCTGTCAATACGTCGTACAATGTTTGACTTCTGATTGTCACACCGGCTAAATCGTCAATCAAGGTCGTTCCGTCAATCGTTGCGCCGCGTTCAGCAAGGGCTTGTAGATTTTCATCCCATCCGTTTGCTAGTATATAATCGGTGATCAGGTTGGCTTGTTCGTACCATTCCAAAGATGTTTTTTCGTCGCTTGCAACCCATGTACCATCCATGAATTCATAAGCTGTGCCAACACCTTTCATCCCATATGCTTCCTTCTGTTCTTGTTTTGTCATGGTGTTCCATGCGAATGTATTACCGTCTGGATCTCCTTGTAATACGTCCAATACCAAATCAGAAATTTCTCCAGATTGTGACATCGTCATTGTCGCAATATAAAGATCGTCTGACGAACAAAGAAAAGCTTGGAATGTTCCTGTTTTTGCCATCTCTAAAGCTTCCGTAACCAAGTTGATGATGCCACTTTCCGTGATTGTGACACCGGCAACATTGGAGAATCTTCCATCGATTGTTTCAATCGATTCAATTCCAAATTCCAACAGATGCTGTTCGATCAGGTAGGCTTGCTCATGCCATTCATTTTCAGGTGATTCCTCGTTATTGACCCATGTACCATCGATCAAGTCGTATCCTGTACCATACAGTTTCATACCATACTCATATTCCAATTCTTTTTTTGTTAATTCGTTCCATTGATACGAATAAGTCGGAACAGTATCCGTCGTTGCGCTTACAGTTCCTTGACGAACATCGATATGGTAATCTGTGACTTCACCGTCTTCGACGGTAATAGTAACATAGGTCACTTGCGGGGCATTGCTGTGGACCGACACTTCGTAGGCGGTAAATTTCCCGTCCACCCTAAATTCGCTTTGACTACATCCACTTAAAATGAATATCAAGGCAAATCCAAGTAGTGCGATATACAGTTTTTTCATGATGTCCTCCTTTCTTTTAGTGTACCTCTATTATAACAAATATGAAAACCCTTTCAAAGTCATTTTAGGTTTTTTTCTTTTAAATGATTATTTGCAATAATTATTTTAGTAAAGGGCTATGTTTTGCGATTAAAATGGACTCTGAAGCAAAAAAAAGACAGTGTTTCCACTGTCTTACAAAAGACTATTATGCTTCTTTCTGTTTGGCGAAGTAGTCCTTTAGATAGGCCTCTAAAGCCGGTAACGACTCTTTTTTCATCGGTTTACAAAGATTAGGTTTCGCTTCTCCGGATAATAATCCAGAAGCCATTTCTTTACAACCTGGATAGCCACAGGCTCCGCAGTTATATTTCGGCAATAATTCAACCACTTCTTCGATACTTGGATCTTCCTCTACATAAAATGCTTTCCCAACAACGAAGATAAGCAATCCTAGAACGAAGCCGATTCCGGCTAGAATCAAAGCTGGTACGACAATATTATCCCAGAACATTAAATGATACCTCCGAATCTAGAGAAGATAACAGCTAATATCGCTGCGACAACCAATGCAATTGGAATTCCTTGGAAAGATTTTGGTACTGGTGCATTGGCAATTTTCTCACGTAGCATGGAGAAGATGTACATCACTAGAATAAATCCAAGACCGATAAAGGTTGTATAAACGACCGTTTCCACAAACGTATGATCTTTCGTAATGTTAAGTAAAGCGACACCAAGTACAGCACAGTTCGTTGTAATCAAAGGTAGATAGATTCCCAACGCCTTATATAGAGCCGGAGAAACCTTTTTGATAAACGTTTCTACCATTTGCACCAAGGAAGCGATGACTAAAATGAAGACGATTGTTTTCATATACTCAATGTTTAACACTTGTAATACGTGCACATATAATAAGTAAGTTACGATACTTGAAATCAACATGACGAATAAAACGGCGAATCCCATTCCAAGTGCATTCTTTCTTTTTGTCGAAACACCTAGAAATGGACAAATACCGAAGAATTGCGTCAGAATTATGTTTTCTGTAATGAAGGCAGCGAATGCCAATGCAATAAGATTATCCATTTACTGTCGCCTCCCTTGCAGCAATGCGTTCTTTGTTTTTGTTTCCGATTGCGGTCAATGTCGCAAGAATCAAACCAAATGATAAGAACGCCCCAACCGGTTGAATAAACAACCCAATTGGTTCCATATGTAAGAAATTAAAGATAAATGTTAAATTCAAACCGAAATCACCCCAAACAGTAATTGTTCCGGCTCCTAAGAATTCACGGAAAATACTGATTAAAGCAATCGCTCCAGTAAAGCCTAAAGCCATTCCGATTCCATCAAGTACAGAATCCAATGGTTTATTTTCAGAAGCAAACGCTTCGGCTCTACCAAGAATGATACAGTTTACAACGATCAATGGAATGAATACTCCTAGAGATTTGTATAAATCAATTAAGAAAGCATGCATTAACATTTCAACGACGGTAACCAAAGTCGCGATGATAACGATATATACTGGGATACGAACCGGTCTCACTAAGTCAGCTAATGTTTTATTGCTCATGACCAATGAGACGATAAAGTTGGATAATGTTAGAACAAAGAACACTCCGATTCCCATCCCTAAGGCATTTTCTAAACTGGTTGTAACAGCCAAAGAAGGACACATACCTAATACGGAGACGAACAAAGGATTTTCTTTGATAAACCCTTTGGTTAGGTTATCAATTCGATTCATTCAAAGCACCTCCAAAATCTCCTACGATTCGATCTTCCACATATTGGAAGCAAGCCAGAATCGCATTGGATGTGTATGTAGATCCAGCTACAGCATCAAACCCAGATAAATCAGTGATATCAGAGACATTAAAATCATTTCCAACAATCTCTGCACCATACCCCGGACTTTCACTGTGGGACACCACTTTGTAACCTTGTACCGTGTAATCACTATTGACGGCAATCATCATTTTGACGTCGCCACCATATCCAGATGCTGTTACCAAATAAACCAAACCATCGATTGCATCTGTGGTTTTATTTGTTAAAACGTAGACCGTTTCTACGTTTCCTTCTGCAACAGCAACTTCTGTTAAGTTATAGTTGGTTAAGTCATAGAATTCTGCGATGGCTGCGTTCTTCTCTTGCAACTCTAATTCATCGATGATTGGAGCGGTAAAATAGTTGACAACAGCAAGAAGAGTTCCACTGATGATTCCAAGAATCAACAAAACCAAACCAGACTTTAATCCACTATTCATACTAGTTACCTCCATTCAAGGATGCAAGAAAATCATCCAAAGCGGTAAGGATTTCTATAACAGCATTGCTCGTAATCGTGGCTCCAGCAACGCCATCCACCGGATCAATACCTTGTACGTATTGATCGATCACTGCAGTTTCCACGGTAGGAACTCCACCACCGATGTATCCGGAGTTATAACTGTTTGCATAGGTTTCACTGGAAGTGACTTGATAGGAATCAACTCCATCCAATGTTGCATTCAATGTAAATTCCACCGTAATGGTACCGCGGAATCCATCTGCTTGTAATACCAATACTCTTGTTGTTTCATCATAACTTACAAAATTTGGTTCATCCAAATTTGTCGTTCCTTGTGTTTGAGCGGTTGTTTCTTCTTCGGTTGTTTCTGTGGTTGTTTCTACTGCGATTTGATCATAGTAAACTCCACCTAAAGCGAATAATGTAACCACTAAGAAGATCAATAGGATTGCAAGTCCTTTTCCTTGTAAGAACCATTTCATCTTATATCACCCCTCCCAAATGAAGAATTGGTAGAATAATAGCTGTATACACTTTACCGGCTTTTATAACGGAATAAATTCCGATCACTAGCAAAATGGCAGCCAAAGTTAAAATTTGAGGTAATGCTGGTTTTTTCCAACGATTAGCACGAATAATTGCAGTATATTTGTCAATTGGTAAAGCAAAGATATTCATGACAATAATCGATGTTCCAACTCCTTCCGGTAAGTTTCCGACAAATCGGAACAATACCGTAAGGACAGCTAACATCAAAGCGAAGTATACTTTTCCTAATGGGTTTTTCGGTGTTGTGACTGGTTCGGTAATCATAAATACTGCACCATACATCAAACCACCAGATAGAATGCTATACAATGGGAACCAGATACCTGCATCACCATTCATTGCACCCACAATCCAAGATAAAAAGAATACTGCACCCACATAGATCAAAGGAGTTGTCCATTTGATTACTTTACGGAAACTCAACCAGAGATAACTAAACAACATCACCAATACTGATGTTTCACCAATACCTCCAGGTGTCATACCGACAAAGAACGTCCATAAGGTACCAAACGGCTTAACGATGGCATCATAGTTAAATGATGCACTAGATAATACCGCGAGAGGTGTTGCCCCTGCTGTTGCATCAAATAAGAATACCGTTTCCGAAGGATTGTAATATCCTCCATTGGCATTAATCAATTGCATAAATGTAAATTTGATAACAGCATATCCCAATAAGGCAGGATTCCAAATATTGTGTCCAAATCCACCGAAGATCATTTTCCCAATAATGTTTCCAATAAATGTACCGAACATCAAAACCCAGATCGGTGTATACATCGGTAACATCAAAGCTAAAATGAGACCAGGAATTAACGCATAAGACAACGATAATTTCTTCATCAAAGGCTTGAGTGCTCTTGCCTCTTTATCTGTGATAAAGAAATACAGTGCTTCCATCAGCAAGGAGGAGAATGCTCCTGCCAAAATAAAGAATAACGGATATACCAGACCTAAGAAGTCCGTATTTCCATCGATATATACGGCAATACCATTTTTGTACCAAGCAAACAAAATAACAGGTGTTAAACCGATGATAAAGTCCCGCATAATAATGCTAGTTCCTTTATTCGGTTGATCTGCCATTCGTAGGTAAGGTGCTTTACCATTAGCAAATCTAGCCATTATTTCGCCCCCTTCCGCAACATATCTTTCGCTCTTACAACCGCATCCGTGATTTCCACATGAGATGGGCAAACATAAGAACAAAGACCACACTGAACACAACTATTCGCGTTCAACGATTTGATCAACCCTAGGTCTTTACTGTCTAGAGCTTTTTTAATTTCGGTTGGTGTCAAGAATGCTGGACAAACATCTGCGCATTTTCCACACCCTAAACATTCTGGATGAAGTTCTTCATTTACTGGCTTAACAATAACGGCACCCAATGTATCATTAACGATTAAGTCATCGATTAAAATTGCGCGTCCTGTCATAGGTCCACCGGCGATATAATTCGCTTGTGTTGGAACAAGACCTTCCGCATATCCACCACATTTTTCAACCAATTCACTCACTTTGGTTCCAATCGGAACAAAAAAGTTTCTTGGTTGTTTGATCCCTTCACCTGTTATGGTAATAGGACGTGATATTAGTGGTATATTGTGCTCTACGATATCTGCGAAGACAATCGCGGTAGAAGAGTTATTTACTATCACACCAATTTCACTAGGAAGACCGGTATAGGTTTTTCCCGTTACTCTCTCAATAATGTATTTTTCCCAACCTGCCGGATAGACATCTTCTACTTCGAACAAAGAGATTTCAGGATATTTATGAAGATATTTCTCCAAAGCAGATTTGATTTCCTTGTTGTAATTTTTGTATACGATGACACCACGTTTAGCACTGGCGGTTTTGACAAAATGGTGAAGACCTTTCACCAATTTTTCAGGGTATTGCAAAATAAAACTAAAATCGCAAGTTAAATATGGTTCACATTCTACTGCATTAATGATTACGGTATCAATAGGTAGATGTGTAATGTACTTAATATAAGTCGGAAAACCAGCGCCGCCAAGACCAGTTAGTCCAGCGTGCTTCATTTTCTCGATGTATTCTTCTTTTGTCAAAGAATCGATGTTCTTATTTGGCTTAATATCTGGATCCATGGTGTTCTTAAAATCATTTTTGATTTCCAAAGCATCTACCATTTTTCCACTGGAATGCCAAACCTTTTTGATTCCTGTTACGGTTCCGCTGATAGATGATGCAACATTCATCTCTCCAAAACCTTCCCGTACAGCGATCACTTGTCCGATCTTCACTTCGCTTCCAACTTCGACTGTCGCCTTAAGCGGCCCGATGTTTTTGATCAGATGAATGTAGACGTATTCCGGATTGAAATACTCTTCCATCGGCAGTTTTTTCGACATTGCTTTTCGACCGTCGATGTGAATTCCACTTGTTTTTTGAAAAATCATCTCGTTCCTCCGCTTCGAAATTAATCCAACAGGTATTATAACACAAAAAGAGTGTTGATACCAAGGTCAATTTGATATATATATTATGTAATATTATGAAAAGAATTCTTTCACGAAATCGATAGCTTTTTTGATTTCTTCTTTGTTCACATCAAAGTGTGTAACAAATCGAAATGCACCTTCATATTCCAGTATCTTTACTCCGTTTTCAAGCAGATACTCATGCAAATGATACTTTCTTTCATCTTCGATATCAAAGAAAACCATATTGATGTCTCTTTGTGTTTCATCGATGGTGACCCCAGGAATCTCTCTCAGTAATGTTTCCATATATGCTGCGTTTTCATGGTCGATAGAAAGACGCTTTGACATCACTTCAACAGCGATTTTTCCAGCCGCGGCCAAAATACCTACTTGCCGCATTCCTCCGCCCATGATTTTACGTTTTAAGCGAGCTTTGTCAATAAACTCTTTTGGACCAACCAATACCGTCCCTGCTGGCGCTCCTAAGGCCTTGGATAAACAAACACTGACGGTATCTGCGTATTGTGCAATCTCAGAAACTTCAACATTTAATGCTGTAGCTGCATTAAAAATTCTAGCTCCATCCAAGTGAACCGGGATTCCATGTTGTTTTGCAATCGCATATACTTTTTCCATGTACTCAAGTGGTAATACGGTTCCATTATAGGTATTCTCTACGCAAATCAATTTGGTTTCTGTTGTCGAAAGTGTTCTTCTTTTGATGACACGTTGTAACTTCTCTAAATCCCAAATTCCTTGTTTGCTTTCCAAAGTGAATAATTGAACAGAAGAAATCACTGGTGAAGCTCCGGATTCATGTTGAACAATATGAGCATTTTGATCGACGATTACTTCATCGCCTTGATTACAATGCGTAAACAAGGATAATTGGTTGGAAAACGTTCCTGATGGAACAAACACTCCGGCTTCTTTTCCTAATTTCTTCGCGACAAGAGCTTCTAGTTCATTCATGGTTTCATCATCACTAAACACATCATCTCCAACTGGTGCGATATACATTGCATCTCGCATCGCTTGAGTTGGTTTTGTGACGGTATCACTTCTTAAGTCGATATATTTCATTTTTCCAGAATCCTCTCTTGGTATTGTTTGGAAACCTCAATGACTTGCTTGAAAAAGGCTTCATAGAATTCTTTTAGTTCAGTATCATCGATTCGACTGATGTTTTTCTCTAAAATCAATTCTTCTCTTTTGGAATCTAAGACTGGCAACCCTTGAACACGCTTATATTCCGCTACTTGTTTCACCACTTGCATTCTCTCTAAAAATAGATTCCTCATACCCTCATCGATTCGATCGATTTGTTCTCTTAAATCTTCCATTGTATCACCTCTGATTTTCCCTTCTATTTTATCATAAATATTCTTTATGATAAATACCTATCTGAAAG
>QKCT01000014.1 GCA_003245625.1 Bacillota bacterium
CAAAGCATGTTCTGTCAAACGTTCTGGAGTATCAAAACTTTTCGTTGGAAACATATGACCGTTAAACTCTGTAATCAAATACGGGATATCGGAAGCAATCACTTCATCAATATCTTTCAAATAGTGATTCCTTCCATTGTGGAAAAAATCATTATAGGTATAAACATCTTCCAACTCTTCACTAAAACTGAAACATCGGACTCCACCTGTGGGTCTAGAATCTAAGCTTCTTCCCAACAAATTGGTTTTTTGATATAAAGCAGTATTATCTCCGGATTCGTTCACGCGAACTCCCCATAAAACGATGGAAGGATGATACTTATTCTGCTGAATCATTTCTTCAACGCTTCTTAAGTAATGGGTTTGCCATACTTCATCGCCAATGTGTTGCCATCCTGGCGCTTCTGTAAACACAAGCAATCCGAGAGAGTCACAAGCTTGAATAAAATGTTTACTCTGAGGGTAGTGCGATGTTCGAACTGCGTTTCCCATTGTTTTCAGAATTTTGGCATCATCAATCTGTACATTCTTAGGCATTGCATAGCCTACATAAGGATAGATTTGATGTCGATTTAATCCGCGGATTTTTACCAATTTATCATTTAGGTAAAATCCATCCTTGCGGAAGGAAATCTCCCGGAATCCTGTTTCAATCCAAAACGTGTCCTCTTTGTCTAAGGTCAATTTCAATTGATATAGTTTTGGATGATCTAAGTCCCAGAGTTCAAATGGATATTCAATCTGGATGCAATCCTGCAAGGAGAATTCATTCTGATATATCAAATTCCCTTGGTCAAAGGCTTCAACGTATAATTGTTTCCCACCATTTGACTGGACATCCAACATCACTTTTGGAGATGTCAATAAATCCTTTGTTTGAATCGTTACATCTTGAATATAAACTTCTGGTGTTTCAATCAAAAATACTTCGCGATAGATACCTCCATAGGTAAGGAAATCAATGGTCTTTCCAAATGGTGGTTGATTTAAATCATGACTTGCTTCGGCTTCCACCATAAGAAGATTGTCACCATCTAAAATTGCTTTTGTTACTTCAAATTGAAATCCAGTGTAGCCATTCTCATGAATACCAATCCATTGGTCATTCAGATAAATGGTTGCTTTATGTGCAACTCCGTCAAACTGAATAAAATACCGATGTCCTTGTTTTTTCTTAATTGATAGATGCTTTTTATATATACTCGTGAACTGGAACGACTCTTCATCAAAGTTATTAAATGGTAGTTCCAAGTTCGTATGGGGAAGGTTAACAATCTCCATTGATGATTCTTTGTGATCTTTTATGGAAACCCCAGCTGTTTTCTTCACAAAGAGCCAATCAAAGTTGATTCCTTGAATAGTTCTCATCTTATCCTCTACTCGACAACCTTGAGAGCAAAATCATCGAAATGTGCCCAGCTGGCAGCGGCACAATTCCCGGTGAGTCCTATCGTAACGGTTGTTTCTTCCGTCAGAGTAAATGTAACCACATTTTCAACCCATTCAGACCAAGATGATCCAAACGTAATCGATTGAGTAGCGATTTGATTTGATCCATTGGACACCATCATGGAAACAACAGGGAGTGTATCTGAACTTCTTGCCCAAACAGAATACTCATAAGTACCTGCCGGTAAAGTAACGGTTTGATATAGTGTAAATTGATATGCAGAACTGCTCCAAATATTCAAGTTATTATAGCCGTTTCTAGGATTTTTACTTTCCACCTTAACGGCACCATAAACATCTTGCTCTACATTCCAAGCTGTTACATCATTGAAATCTTTGACATCACTTCCAACTTTTCCATCTACTTCAAATCCAGGATTTACGATATAATTCATAAAAGCTTCCACATTACATGTAACTGTTATATCTCCCGTTGGACTTGAAACAGTACCTTCAATCACATAATTTCCAGGTCCAGTCATCGCAGCCACTTGGCTTTGATCCCAAGTGATTGGAACTTCGGTAAATCGTCCTAATGAAGTATAAGCAGTCGTTGTTTCAGGAAGAGATTCGTTCGTCGCTAGATTAATCGTAACATCCAGTTGATCTTCTACCGAAATGACTTCTTCCGCATCAAAAGTGGAAGTTCTCATCAAATTGAACACATTCAAACTCGGTAGTGCTTTTCCGGAAAAACTAAACAATGCTTGATTCGCCCAACTTACTTTATTCAAACCAACGGCATCGCCTTGCGCTTCTAAATAATCATATGCGCCATCCGCTGCCCATCCAGTTCCTGAGATTCCCAACCATGCAGGTTCCCAATAGAACGTTCCAATTCCTGATTCAATGCTTGCAACAGCTGCATTGACATCGCGAATATAACTTGCTTGGCCTTGCATCGAAGTATCATAACCGCCTTCGTCTTCCAGATCACTGGAGTAAATATTGGATGTGTAATCATTACTGTAATCAGTGTATCCATAGGAGTATTCCATGACACAAATTTCTTGATCGTACGCCTCATCCAACGCTTCTAGAGTAGATTGGAATTGGCTCATTGGTCCATGCCAATAAGAATAATAGGAAAGACCAATCACATCGAATTCAACACCTTGATCGATGATGTTGTCATAGAAATACTTTAAGCTCGATTCACTTGCTCCTTGAGCCAAGTGAATCACTGTTTTAATCGATTCATCGGAATCTTTGACTGCATTGATTCCAGCAGAAATATACTTCGCAAGATCGTCAAATCCATAAATCGATAATTTTCCTTTTGTAAAAACCATTCCATTATTAATTTCATTGCCGACTTGAACCATGGATGGTCCTGCCCCGGCATCGATAAATTCTTGGATTGTTTCATAAGTATAATCGTAAATTGCTTGTTCTAATTCGCTGCTACTATAATCTGCCCATGCTCTAGGCATCGTTTGTTTGGATGGGTCTGCCCAAAAATCGGAGTAATGAAAATCTAAGCAAACTTGCATTCCAGCTTTGACAGCTCGTTTGGCAATTTCAATTCCAGTGGCAGTATCGTTTGTACCGCCGCCAAATGCTTCTCCATCCTCGTTGTATGGATCATACCAAAGACGAATACGCACATAATTGATTCCATGATTCTTCAGTATTTTGAAAATGTCTTGTTCTTTTCCATCTTCATTATAGAAAACACCACCTGCTGCTTCTACTTCAATGATACTGGAAATATCAACACCGAAGATGAAATCATCGGACAAATTCTCAACAGGAAGAACATTTACGTTCGTGGCTGTAGGGTCATTATAGATACTTGCTAAATCTTCCAATGTTTCATCATTTGTGCTACCTGAACAGGATACCAATACCAGTCCAATTAAAATCAGGAACACCATGCTAATTGCTTTTTTCATAACAAAAACTCCTATAATTTATTGTGTTTACGATATGTGGAAGGAGAAATCCCCTTAATCTTTCTAAATTCTGCTGAGAAATGCAATGGATTTGGATAACCTACTCTTCTCGCAATATCTTGAACCATTGTGTCCTCATTTGACAGCATTTGGCAAGCTTGATAAATACGATACTCCGTTAAATATTTTTTAGGAGACATCCCTAATTCTGCCTTAAAGATATTCGCGAGATAATTTGGATTCAAAGATAAGGAATCCGCAATATCCGTCACACGTACTTGAAATTGGAAATTGTTCTCAATAAACTGCTTTGCTGCACGTATATGGGTTTGTCTTGCAGTTAAGATGAAATCTTGCTTATGTTCTGAAATCATCATTCGATAAATAATATTTAAGAAAATCGCTAAGGATTCTATATTCAAAAACTTAGAGTGATTATACTTATCGGCCAAATCATTGAATAAAGGCTTTAACTCTAAATGCTTATTATCTCGGTAAATCGGATTCGTATCACTTAATCCAATTCTTTGAAGATATTTCTCAATCTTACTGCCTTTAAATCCAATCCATGTGTAAATCCATGGATCGTTCGGATTCGGATAATATAATCCGCTCTTTTCAGGAGATATATAGAAAAGATCTCCTTTTTTTAAATGATACGTGTGGTCTTCATAAACCAATGTTCCACTTCCATACAAAACATAATGAAACAGATGGTACGGTTTCAACGCGTTTCGAACAACCTTCTCGGCTTTACATTTCTCTCTACCACATTCGTGTAAAGAGACTTCCGTATAGTCGGCCAAGAATAAACTGTCTTGTAAATTCATATTCTCACCTTTCAAATATACCTTAATTATATAATAAAATCTCACGTATGACCCAAGTTTAAGATTTCAAATATGAGATTATTATATGTTAATAATTCTATCACATTATTTTAAGGAAAATCAAATCATAGATTTTGATATATATAAAATCAATAAAATATTATTTAGGGCTGATATTTTGGCATTTTTCATTGTTTATCTATTTCTTTTCTATGTATCTGAAAACTGTGATTATTACATATATCACTCTGTCCCCTTACAAAAGTAATCGCTTTCACTATGTGAGATTTGCGCATGTCACATTCATTTAGAATGTCATAATATCTGTCTATTCAAAAAGTTCATTATGTCAAATACTAAACTTGATAAATATGGTAAAGTTGATAAATATGGCAATTGACACGAATATGACACACAATCAGAATTGATAAATGCTATAATAAATTGAATGGGGTTGATGAAGTGAAGAAAACTATCCTAGTTGTTGAAGATGAAAAAACCATCAATGATGTCCTCTCGGAATATCTCCTACATTCCGGATATATCACAATTCAAGCATTTGATGGGTTAGAAGGGTTAATGAAGTTTAACAAGGATGTATCGCTAATTATTCTGGACATTATGATTCCTAAATTGAATGGATTTGAAGTCCTAAAAGAAATACGTAAGAAATCCGATATCCCCGCACTCATTCTCTCGTCATTAGGAGATGAAGAAAACATCCTGAAAGGATATGATTTAGGAGTAGATGAATACATCTCGAAACCGTTTAGCCCTAAAATTATTGTCAAAAAAGTGGATGCGATATTCCACCGCTATCACCAGACTAATCCTAAAATTATCCAAAAGGGCACCTTACAAATACTCACAGAAAGCCGAGATGTTTTTGTTCAAGACGTAAAAATCAACCTTACAAAGAAGGAATATGATATTCTCCTATTAATGGCTGAAAATGAGAAATCTGTATTCTCTAGAGACGCTCTCTTAAACAGAATATGGGGATATGATTATTATGGGGCAGACAGGGTAGTTGATTCTTGCGTTAAGCGATTGCGCAAAAAAATGTTATCCACTAACACCTATATCAAAACCGTTTTTGGTGTGGGATATAAGTTCGAGGTGGATCAAGATGAAGTTTAAAAAAAGGATTTTCTTAAGATTATTCTTGATCATCGTTTTCGCTCTGCTTCTGGTTTTTGCAGTTCAACAATTTGCCAGATCACTTATCTTTGAAACTCTTTACGTCGATGTTGCACACAAGAATAATATTGCTGAAATACAAACGATCGTATCAGATATTGATTCTGCTGGAGAACAATGGTTAGAAGCTTTGGAAAATCATAATAATGACCAGTTTTTCATTCGATTCCATGAGACATCTTCCATTGATGTCGATTCAATTCATTTGGAAGACCTCTTCTACCCCGATATCGAAGTGTTACAGGTTGGCGATATATATTATCAGATAATCAGAAGTGATTATTCTAATATATCCATCATAAATGGTGGGATATTATTAGTCTATTACTATGAATTCGATGACAAGATTGTGATCTTCGAACAAACGCTTTATGGTTTAGTATATGCAAATGAAGCTCAGCGAATGTTGGATATGCAAATCACGGGAATATTGCTTTTGTTTATGGTTCCTCTTATCTTTTGGTTTTCCAAACGTTTTACTTCTCCATTATCCAAAATGAATAAGCAACTGAAGGCGATAAAAAACTTAGACTTTCCACCTTCTTTATTATTAAAACAAAGAGATGAAATCGGTGAATTATCTGATAGTATCAATCAGGTGAGTGATAATTTGGAAGTTGCAATTCAAAAGTTGCAGACGGACATTGAATACGAACAAGCTAAGGACAAAAAGAACAAAGAGTTAATCGCAACATTGTCTCACGAACTAAAAACTCCAATCGCTTCGATGAGAGCAATCATCGAAGGAATGATAGATAAAATCGGGAAGTACCAGGATCGAGATATTTATTTGGCCGAGTCTTTAGAACATCTTTTGTTTATGGAAGAATTGACTAAAAGTTTAATCGAAACGATGAGGCTTGAAAATCAACAATTGACATTGGAAAGTGTTTCGATACAAGAGATTGTCGCCTCGAGTATTCGTCACCTTCAACCATATCTAGATGAATCTAAACGAAAAATCGATATCAAAATAGAAGACAGTATTGTTCTTTGCAATCCAAAGATGATAGAAAGAGTCTTCATGAATATTATCCATAATGCGATCAAATATTCTCCGAAAGAATCTCAAATCACGCTACAATGTTATCAGGAAAAGCAGAACCTTATTATCAGTGTCCAAAATGACAGCCAATATATCCCAAAAGAAGATCTGGACCGGATCTTTGAAGCGTTTTACCGTGTGGAAAAGTCAAGAAACCGCGAAACAGGTGGTAGTGGCTTAGGTCTATATATTGTAAAAACTATTTTGGATTACCATCACAGTGAATATCAAATGCGTAATACAAACACTGGAGTAGAATTCCTATTCACTTTGAAACTTGACACAAAATTGCCTTAAGCTTGACATAATAATGCCTCTCCTTCTTGATATGATAGAGCCATCATAAAGAAGGAGGGCTTTTTTTATGAAGAAATTACTGATATTACCTTTATTTCTAGTTGGTTTTATTTTCTTGACCGGAATCTCCCCATTGATTACAGCATATGCTGATGATGAAATTATTCCGGAAGATACGATTGTGCTTACAGAGGATACTACCAATTATAGTCAAACGTTGGAGACTCTAACCCAAGAGTACATGTCAAAATTCGAACAACTTTCCCCCGAACAAATGGATTATATTTTTTCTCTCTACTCCGACGGATTTGACCAAGTTCCTGTAGATCATTCTGATGAAGAGCAAAATGCAATTGATATCGTCAATCAAATCTTCGATGAACTCGGAACGGCACCAAGAATGGAATTTAATTCTTTTGCAGATGAATTGGAATTCTATTTGGGAAGAGCATTAACTGATGAAGAAAAAGCAACATTGAAAGCAATGGATGACTTCGCTGCTGCATGTATTTATGATCCAGGCGAAGAACCATTTGAATCCGATGCAGATTACTACCAAGCAATTCTCGGTAGACCAATTACTCAAGCCGAACTTGATACGATGGCTGCTTATTCGAATCTAATTCTAGAAATAGGAGACAATGCAATCATTAAAGACCTCGAAGTCGACCTTGGTAGATCACTCACCAATGAAGAAGTCGAAGCTTGGACATTATTCTTTGCTTTAGAGAACCCAGAAGAAAATGTTCTTGTCATGAACGATAATTACGTAAATTGTATGATTGCTGATTATGAGTATGTATTGGGACGCACTTTAACAACGGATGAGGTTGCAGCATTAAACTCTCTATACAACTAACTTCATAGGTATTGCTCAAAAAAAAGATGTCGATAATTCGACATCTTTTTCTTTGTCTTTATGATTTATTGTAGTTCCAACATCGCCACTACTTCTTCGTCAACAAACTCTCCATTCTCAATGAAACCTAAATCAAGGTAAAGCAATCTTGCTTTCTTATTTTCAGGATGATAAGATATTTGAATTTTCTCTATTCCCGGAAAAGATTTCAAATGATCTAACGCTTGTCTTAACCCATCTCGACCAAAGCCTTGACGTTGATATTTTTGATCTATCATCAATCTTGAAATATAGCCTTTCTTCTCTGATTCATTAAAATCATACATGACAAAGCCTACCAAGGTATCATCATTGTATATTCCTCGACAAATACTGACTTGGTCTGCATATGCTTCTGCTAAACTATACATATTGTGAGCTACCATCTGTTTGTCCTGATCATCTAGTTTTAGGGAAATTACTTCATGGAAATTGTCCATATTAATCTTTCGTAAACTTACCATATTTCGCTCCGAAAATAATTCAATATTTGATTTATTATACCACATTCTACTCGTCGAGAAATCTACCTTACTAAAGTTTCAATATAAAAAAGAAAAAACCTATGGTTTTATATAACCACAGGTTGTTTCTGATTATTTGCGCAATAGAAAAGAGAGAATTATAGATTTACTTTAATTGTTTTAATTTGATATGCTTTTATTGGTATCGAAAGAATGTTTTCGTGCACTGAAATTGGTGATTTTTCGCTGTCGAGTAATGTGATTTCAGTTGCGGATTTTGCTTCTGGTATCAAAATCTTTATTACTTGATCCAAACCCTTTGATTCAGTGAATCGAATCAATACTATATGACCGGTTCTTTCTACTTTAGTGATTTGACAACTTCCTTCTAATATCTTCAATAATTGGCCTTGTGATGGTAATTCATTGGTTGAAGAATATTTACGGATTGCAACACAGTCGAACAATCTCGAATTAATATGGTCCTTCACATTCTTGCATTGATCATCAAGTATGAAAATACTTAAGTTGAAGTGATGCGTACCAATTTCCGGATATTTATCTGGATCAATGGAACTTCTGAGTAACTTCATAGATACCGAATCTTGCGTTGAACGATATCCGTAATTATCCATATTCATCATGATTACGGTTTGCTTATCCATCTTGAATGATGTAAAGTTTTGTCCAATCACATCATTATTTTGAGCGGCTCTAGTAACTAGCAAATTCCCACTATCATATTGATATTCTTGTATGTTTTGATTATGTGTGAAACAATATTCCAACGAACCAATTCCAGATTCAAAGGACCCGATTTCTTTCCAATCAAGTTGAATATCTACATCAATACGACTTAATCCGGAATGAAGTTTATAGATAACAATTGCTTTTGAATCGTTAATTTTAACTTCATAACCAAACTGTTGGTACAAGTGATTCTTAACAATGAGATCGTCTCTTATTGTAACAAAATCCACTAAATCTTTGACTGCCAAATATTTCCCTATGTTCCAAGCGGTCATCCCTTTTTTTGCATCTTCCAAAACATATCTTAAATGACCTGATATATTCCCAAAATCAAATTGAGATGAGGTTCCATCTTTTGATAGAATTTTCTTCACGCTTCCATTGGAGTCAAATTCAACCAAAAGCGATTCGTTCTCAATTACATAATTTTGTACAGGATGATATCTCATTGTTTGTTCCACAGGATTTGGATTAACGAACGGAATAGATTCAATTTGATATGGACCAATGTGAATAAGTTTATAGCCAAAAGAATCTAATTCTATCTGCACAAGAATTCTTTGATAAAAATGGGACCAATAAAATACTGGTTGCGGATCAATTACAACATAGGAAAGTGACTTTCCTGATGGGTCAAGAACTTGGAGTTTATGAATATCAAATTTCAAATCCCACAAAGGTATTTCAATCAATTTTGTTCCTTTTGATGAGGATGGATGAAAGACAAGATAGTTTAATCCTGAATTTGGGTAAATCTCTGGAATGCTTACTTTTGATGCAAAAGTATTTAAAGTCGAGATGTTTTGACTTTTTATGATAGCCAATGTTTCTTGATATTTACCCATAGCATAATTCTTGGTTTCAATCGTTCCGCTGCCAGTTAAAATGTCATGAAATTGATTAAAAAGAATATTTTTCCATGCTAAATCATACGATTTACAATCTTGATCATCTTTAGGAGAAGTCAAAGATAACAATTCAGAAACATATAGCATTCTTTCTGTGTTTTTGTTCGCTGATTTGATTTGCGATTGCGAGGTATAGCAGCCTTCAAAAATCGGATTGATTTCTCCTTCGAAAATAGGAAAATCCGCGTGATCAATATCGTTGAAAAATGCAGAATAAGTGGAAAATTGTAGTGTTGGCATCAGTGGCCATTGATTCATATCTACCAGCATTTCAATATCGGATTGAGTAGGTCCACCACCATGATCGCCGACACCATAAACCTTTAATCCGGATTTTAACTTATTGTTTAAGAGAAACTCAGGATAAAAACTGAAATCATATGGATTGATGGCGGCATTATACCAGATTGGTTCTTGATATGCCAATACCTCAGCTCCAGAAGGAGATCTCCAACGAAAAACGCCACGACTTTCCAAGCCCCTACAAAAATAGTAGTATTGCAGTCCTCCTTGATTCAGGATTTCTGGCAAATATGCTGGATGTCCAAAGGTATCTGGTTCGAATCCAATCTTTAAGTCTGAAGGATCGATATCCAATAGTTCCTTAAGATATTTTTTAGTATATTTCATATGATGTAAGAGACTCTCTGAGGAAGGCATGTTCTTATCTGATTCAGTCCAAAAAGCTGCGGTTACTTCCCATCGTTTCTCTTGGATACGTTGCTTGATTATCTCTAGCATGGATGGGTCATATTTCTCGACGATCTCATAGATGGATGCTTGTGATTGACTAAATGTAAACTGTGGATACATATCCATTAAGCGAAGTACGGTTCGAAATGTATTCAAAGTGATGTCTACTGTTTCATCATATCCCCACATCCAATTCATATCGATGTGTGCATGTCCAACACAATGAATAATCGTTTCTTTCATTTGTTTCGATATCTTTGACAACCGTTTCTCAACAATATCCAACATTGTGTTAGTAATACAGCCTTCTTGTTTGTAGACCTGCAAAAAATAATCTAGTTCTGATGTAAGAAATTGCAACATTTCGGAATCATCCTTTGTTGTTGCAAAGTTAAAAGCATACTCAAATTGACTCAGTAATCGCTTTGTATTATAACTAGTATCATTCTTCTTAATTTCATTCGCATAGGTCATATCCATATAAACTACCTCTTTTTAACTATAATTATAACTCCAAAACCGATTAAAACAATTACCCCACCAAAAACATAATATACCCAAGCAGAAGATGTTTGCGGGTCATCTGGATTAGTTGGTTCATCGTCTGGACTAGTAATTGGATAATCAATACTTGGATCAAGTGAACTATTGTAGGAGTATTCGTCAGGTAAACTCGCTACCAAAGATTTTGTCTGTTCTAAGAATGAATCACTTTTTTGAACTGAATTGTATAAATCTGATTCGGTATTCTCTAACAAACTTAAACGATTGAAAACAGAAATAGTTGAATTCGACAATTGAACACTGGTTCCAGAATACCGCATTAAATTAACAGCTATCAATTCGCTTCTTTCTAACCTTAATAGATAACCAGTAGGATAGAGATTGTCTCCCGAGTTGTTAATCATTGTTACATCACTATCGACAGATAATAAAAATGTATTAGAAGCAAACGTGAAGGAATCTCGAATTATAACGCCAGATGATGAAATTACATTAAAGAAAAACGAGTAAGGTCTTGTGATATTATCATAAACCCCCGTCAAACCACCATTCGCATCTGTTGGCCAAGCATTCGTATAATATTGAGGGAACAAAGAACTAAGTCCAGTTCTTGACACTACGGATCCATTTGAAAGAATTTCTTCTAAATATGCATTATTGGTATATTGAAGTGTCAATGCCTTGCGGTAGAAAGTTCCATTAACCCCTTGAATTATTGGTGATTCAATCGGTGAATCCGATGTACCTAAAATCTCAATTCCATATGCCACACCTGCTAGACTAGTGTGTGTAACAAAATCATTATTTCCTAGAATTCTAATTGCATATGTATGTAAACGAATGTCTCCATCGACGTAATCTGGTATGTTTAAAGGATAATGAATTCTAATTCCAGAAACACCAGCATTATCTCCCTCAATCGTAATTAAAGCCACCCCGGACATAGCGTCATTTTCATTTAGTGTATAACCAAATTCGGATAAGATAACGGTCCCTAAACTAAGTCCGATTTCATCGCGTGGATTCACCGCTGAGCTCCCACGCAATAAGGTATTATCATAAACAGTAATGTTATTAGATAATTTATAATATCCCGCTGGAAGATAAACAATTCCTCCTCCGTTTTGATGAGCATCATTCAAGGCGTTTTGAATTGCTACTGAACTATCATATGTTCCACTTAAGTCCGCATAATAATCGATAACATTATAAACCACCTTATTGATATTACTATAATCTACTTCTTGGGAAGAATCCGATAATGTTTCAGACTGATAGTCATCATCTGCACCACTTTCGATGATATTACTTCCATAGACATCACCAACTAAAGTAGATCCTACAAAGTTGACAACGGAATTTGTGGTATCTGTTCTATATACTGCATAATCGTTCCCCGACAGATAAGCATTTGCAATATTCACACCAAAATTAGGGTAAATATTATCGACTCTTAAAGCGGTATCCGTATTTTGAATCGTCAAACCATAAAATTGCCCAATAAAATAGATTTCTGGTTGTCCGGCGATATATCTTCTTAATCCATCAAAAATGCGAATTCCGACATGATAATCAGAAATATCAATATTCGTAAAGACAACCCACTCCAAATCTCCTAATTGCATTCCAATTCCATATGACATTGTGAAGTCATCGATATCATCTTTTTCAGGCGATGAAAGATAACTAGCGGCATTTGCCCAGTAACTATTATTTATCGTAATCTCCTTCACAACCCCATATTCTGAGGAGTTATATAATTCAAACCCCTTATACAATATGGTTCCCTTGATGTTTTCAAGATGAATCATTTCATTCGCCGCTGATACAAGTGATCCGGATGGAGTAATTGAAGCAGCAATTCCTTTGTAAGAATTTATCATCGTGATGTCTTTGATTGTGGAAGCCATATGATCAGCATGCCCTCTTACACTTGCAAAAGAAGGAATCTCAAACGTGTAAGGATACGGTTTAACATTTTCCGTTGTTTGATAAGGGTAATAGATTGTTAGTCCTATTGCCCCTGCAGAACCTCCAACTGTAAATAGAGAAGGAAAATTGTCTTCACTGGATTCAACATCTGCATATATCATTGTTCCATAATCGCCGTTAAAGTTCGAAGAATCTGGATCATTATAATCACCCTGCAAAGTAACAAATGGCAAGATTGTAATATTACTACTCACACGATATTTTCCTGATGGGAGAAACACCGTTCCTCCTCCTAAATCATAACAATCACTGATTGCTTTATTGATTCCCGCAGTTGAATCCTCATAACCTGTCGGGTCCACATTATAGGTCGTGGAATCTATGATAATATCAGCAATAATTAAATCAGTAGAATACAAAGTATCAGGAATCATATTATCATTCGCATTATCTGCATGAAGAACAATCGATGGAAATAGTAAGCCCATCGATAATCCTAATAAAACTAGTATAAACAACTTCTTCATGTATTTGCTATCCTTTCCTATTTTTCAAGATCATCCATAGGATGAGTATCAAATTGATAACACAACTGAGAATCATGATGTAAAACTCTGCGCTTAGATAATCAACGATAAATAGCATCAAAGCACAAAATAAGAATAAAGCGATAAACAATCGAATGAATATTGGTGAAGTATCATTTTTCATCATTGACACCCTCCAAATTACAGCATAAAACTTTCGTGTTTCCGACCAAAACATATTCAACCGGATTCAAACACTTTTCTTTCGAGTATAAGCAACGACTATAGAAAGAACATCCAATGTGTCGATCAATCAAATTGCCAATTTCCATCGTTTTTAAAGGAATCTCTTTCGATAATTGGTCGACATCAGGATCGATAATTGGGATTGCTGATATTAAGGCTCTTGTGTATGGGTGTCTAGGGTTCGAAATAATATCTTGAACGGTTCCGTCCTCTACTATTTCTCCTAAATACATCACACACATTTTTCCTCCATTTGCGAAATAATTAGCCGTAGCTAAATCATGAGTAATATAAATAAAAGATATCCCCAATTCGGTGTTTAATCTTTTCATAATATCAAGTATCGAGATGCGAAGTGAAACATCAATCATCGAAACAGGTTCATCTGCAACAATCAATTTAGGATCTAAAGAAACAGCCCTAGCGAGGCAAACTCGTTGCCTTTGTCCGCCACTTAATTGATGCGGAAATTTATTTAAGAATTGTTCCGCAGGTTTAAGTCCGACTAACTCTAAATATTCATTTATTTTGTTGTCGATTTCACCTTTTGGCATCTCTCTGCGTTGATTCTTAATTGGCGCAAACAAAGATTGGTATATTGTCCTTACCGGATTCAATGCAGCATAAGAATCCTGTTGAACAAATTGTACACTTGACTTGTACTCTTTCTTACTAGATAAAGTTTTATTTATATTTTGACCTTTGAAATAAACATTTCCTTTACTCGGTTTTAGTAAACCAACCACAATCTTACCTAATGTTGTTTTTCCGCATCCTGACTCACCGACGAAAACAGTGATTTCGCCTTCATTTATGGTTAGGTTTACGTCTTGTAAAACTTGAACCACCTTTTCTTTTTCCAGAATCTTTCCGGACTTTTCAAAATTCATATAAATATTCTCTAACCGAATTAACTCATTCATTATCATCCCCACCTTTGTATAGCAAGCACTTAACTAAATGGTTCCCATTTTCTAATAATACTAGTTTGGGATCCGTTATCGGGCATGCACTGAATGCTTTATTACATCGAGGATGGAACACACATCCGCTTGGCATATTCATTAGATCTGGAGGATTTCCTGGGATAGGTTTTATCGAATCGATATCTTTATCTAGACTAGGAGTGGACTCAATTAACCCTTTTGTATATGGGTGCCTCTTCTGTGTAAAGACATTCTTAACACTTCCATATTCCATCAATTTTCCACCGTACATTACTGCTACATAATCTGCATATTTAGAAACGACAGAGATATCATGTGTTAGTAATAACATCGAGATTTTAAGCTCGACATTGATTTTCTTAAGTAATTTGAAAATATAATCCTGTACAATAACATCCAAGGCAGTTGTTGGCTCATCAAGAATAATCAAACTAGGTTCTAATAATAGACTAAATGCAATCATCACTCGTTGCTTCATGCCACCTGAAAGTTCGTGCGGGTATGCCTTAAATACTTTTTCATAATCCAGATTAACTAATTCCAAATATTGAATACAGATTGCTTCGGCTTCTTCTTCTGTAATATCATGTCGGTGAACTTTCAAAGTCTCGTAGAATTGTTCAAAAATAGTCATAATCGGATTAAGAGCATTTTGCGCTCCTTGAAAAACCATTGATATTTTAGACCAACGGAATTGATTAAGCTTTTTTGAATCTAAATCAAGTATGTTATAAACAGAGTCTCCTCCATAATAGAGGATTTCTCCTGATACTATCTTTCCGGGTTTACTTACATTATTAAGAAGAGTACTAGCTAATGTAGTTTTCCCAGATCCGCTTTCTCCTACCAATGCAGTAATTTTTCCTCTAGGAATCTTTAGTGAAAAATCATTCACTGCGCGGAGATTGTAATGTTTCATTTGGTATTCAACAATAACATTTTTGAATTCAACAATATGTTCCATTATGTCCTCCTTACGCCTGTAATCTTGGATTGAAAGTCTCATCCAAACCATTAGATAACATTATGATTCCATATTGGAAGAAGATTATAGTAAAAATAGGTGCCAATACATAAGCATAAGCATTCGGTACATAGAATGCGCCTTGGTTCATGATGTCGTAAATCATAGCCCCCCAGTTAGATGGTTCTAATGCGGCTACCCCTAGCATCATAATACCGACACTTCCAATGATTGCTCCTCGCATGATCATAATAAAGTTGATTAAAATATAGGCTGCTATATTTGGTAATAATTCCTTAAAAATGATATGAGATTTCTTCATATCCATGACTTGACAAATTTGAATAAAATCACTTTCCTTCAGCGATAATATCTGTGCGCGTACCGCCCTTGACAAAGCCGGCCAGCTCCAGACACTCAAAACGATGGAGAATGTGAAAGGATCTCTAATTGTAATAATGGTTGCTAATATCATAAGAATCGGGAAACTAGGTACTGTTAATAAAAGATTCGAAAGCATTTGGAAGAACTTATCATATAGTCCACCAATCAACGCCGAACTTATCCCAATGATAACCCCTATGGCAACTGTAATTAACCCAGTGAAAAAAGCAATTAATAGAATTCCTTGAGCTCCATCAATGAGCATCTGTAAAACATCTCTACCGAGATAGTCGGTACCCAATAGGTGTTGCCAAGAAGGTGGTTGGAACCTTAAAACCCCAGATGTCAATCCATCATAGTTAAAGAAGTATGGTCCAAATACAGCGATAAATATAAAGAACAAGATAACACTGAATCCAATCGCACTCTTTTTGTTTTTATACATTAATTTTAAGAATTTTAGAATTTGTATTCCAATTTTATTCAGAACATTTCTTGCGTGAGAAATCAAATTTTTCATCATCCTTGATTCCTCCTAATTCTAGGATCGATTAAGGAGTAAATCGAATCCGCGATCAAATTCACAAAAATAATGATTGCACTGGTAAAGAATAGAATACCAATAATCATGAAATATTCCTTTTGGACAATAAAAATAGAAAATTGCTGTCCAATGCCAGGATAATTAAATACACTCTCCATAAGTGGAGACCCACCAAATAAAGTCGCAAAAGAGATGGCCAAGGAGGTAATTAATGGCAAAATAGCATTCTTACGTAAATATTTTTTTAGAATGATATTTTCAGGAATTCCTCTGGCATTTGCAGCAACAATATAGTCTGAACCTAAGATGCTTATACTGCTTCCTTTCATCATAAGAGTCCAGTTTGCAGTCTGAATAAACATATAGGATAAAACAGGTAAGGCAGCGTGATACAAAATATCAATTAAGAATTTTAAGTTCAACCCCGGTGTGGAATAAGAGGCATCATATGCTCCCTGACCCGGAAACAATTTCAGTTTAAACGATAATAGAAATAACAATAACAACCCCAAGATGAAATCTGGAACCGAGCTTCCAACGATGGTATACCCATCAATTGCCTTTTTCCGAAATCCCTTTTTTGCCCATGCAGATATTGAGCCAAACTTCGTTCCAATTAAATAGCTAAAGCTTAAAGCCAATGTAGATACAAATAACGTCCAAGGAAGGTTCTTCTTTATGACATCATTCACACTTAACAAAGGATTTGACATTGATTGTCCCAAATTTCCTTGCATTAAGGATTTCAGATAGGACCAAAACTGTGTAAACGGGCTTGCATCTGGATCATATCCTAAAATTTGAACTGCTAAAATTCTAGCTTCGTCAAAGGTAATTCTTCTCTGCTCTACCAATTTAATCGCATAGTCATCTACCACATTTCCTGGGACCAAACGAATCAATAAAAAGATTAAAAAAGTAGATAGAAACAAGGTGAATATTGCAATGCCTATCCTACGCCACAAATAGCGATATTTAAAAAATATCGCCTTTGTATACTTCCATAATTTTAAAAGTGCACCCTTCATGTTAGTAATAAAATCTTTCATACTTCTATTTCCTTGCTAAGATCTCGGATAAAATTCACCTCGAATATAAGGTCCGGCTTGTGTAAAGTAAATGTTTGTTTTTGCAACATCGACAAATGCACTGTCGAGTGGCTCAGGAATATAAGTGATATTTCGATCTACAGTAAATCGGTCTACCAAAGGTAACCCACCAACGGTACTGAGATCAAATATAGATCCTGCGATATTCTCATAAAATTGTATTCCATAATTATATTGAGAGAATCCAACGACAATCGCTGATGTATATTTCTGTAAATCGGCATCATTATAAGTATAGATATTGCGATACAAATCTGCAATTCTTACAGACCCAGTTCCATCCAGCAAATCTACTTCAATACTCCATTCGTCATCTTCTGTCCCTGGAGTACCATTATCATCAATATCCAAATGAAGTACATGGGCTTGTAAAGTATCGAAGAAATGCTTCATAGAGCCCCCTGGATGAGTACCATAGGTATTTAATTCAGTAAAAGCAACAACACAATCATAAGGACTATCCTCTAATTTAGCATTCCCAAACCAGGTTGTCCAGTCCCCTCCATTTTTTAAGGATACTGTAATCCCAAAGTTTTCCAACTGCGATTGGACTGCTTGTGCAGGTTTGGTGAAAATATCTTGGAATCCAATATTTAATTCCACTAAATCACCATCTTCATTATACCATTTACCGTCCGTTTTAGACCATCCTGCTTCAATCAGTAACTCAGCTGCTTTTTCTTGATTGTAAGAATAATTAGTGATTTGATTATATGCCTCAGCAGAAAGATACTGTCTCGCTTCTACATTGGACATAACCATCATAGATTTCCACGAAGTAATCGCATAAGCATTCCCTGCTTGAGTGATTTCGTCTCGATCAAATATATATTGAAATGCTTCGCGAACCAAATCGCTATCCCAGATCGGTTTCTCGAGATCATAGTACATTCCAACAGTTCCTTGATCATAGTATTTGTAACTTACTAGATTCTCATTGGATGACAACAATGACTCCATGATTTCTGGTGTGAATAATCCATCTACATAGTCCAAATTCCCAGACGCTAAATCAGCGTAAATCTGATTTGTACTGGAATACTGTTGGAATTCTAAACGTTCGAACTTCACTTCGTCATAATTATAATAGTAAGGGTTTTTTACTAAAACCATTTGATTCTCACTATAGCTTTCCAACATATAAGCTCCATTACCAATGTAGTGATCTGGTCTATGTGCTCGAAACTCATTGTACTTATCGTAAAGTAATTGAGCCTTATCGCCTAATACTTTTCCAAATCTAGTTTCGCCGTAATCATTGTCCTCTGTAACTACAGTATCAATACTATCAACCAAATCAATGAGATAATCAATATATTCTTTGAACTCTTTATATTGAACAGAACCATTTTTTGTATCTAGAGCGATCAACATGGTTTTTGCATAGTCTGTTGGTTCTCTCCAAGATTTCCAAGTAATTAACAATTCCTTATCATCATCAATTACACCGTTGTTATTTGTATCCAAAACTTCCATATTATAAACATATCTCGTAAGATCAGTTGTATTCAAAATATAATAAGAAAGAATATCGATTGCTACAACCGGATCTCCATTAAACCATTTCGCATCCTCACGAATCGTTACCAAAGATGTTCCATCATCATTATGAACAATCGATTCTGCAAGCAAATAATAAAATTCATCTGTCGTTCGAACATATTGAACTAAACCTTCAATGCCAAAAATAATGAGTGGACCAGCATCGCCGCCACCATGGAAATGATTTGCAAATCCAGTTTTTGTCCATGACCCAACTGTTCTTAGTACCTTATCAGTATTAGATCCGTTTTCATCATAAACTCCGGTATATCCTATGTTTACTTCGGTTTGACAACCAACGAACGAAATCGATACCAATATTGTCAGCAACATCAATAAAAGTTTTTTGTACATCATACACCTCATAAAATCAATTCTAACTTACTAAGTTGATTAACGCAAACCAAAAAATTGATTTGCGTTAATCAACTTGGGGCTATGATAGCCCCAAGTCCCAATAACGTTACATTCAATTATCTATACAGTTTCAATAATGCGAACTGCTAGAACTAATATTCTATCTGCTAAGTTTGTTCCTGTTGAACTCGTTGTATCCATACGATCATTTGCTTCAACAACGATGATAGCACCTGTTACTCCTGCAAATGCAGAAAGGTCAAATGTAAATAAATCATCCACATCAACAGTAGGAGGTACATCGAATGTTACATAACCGTTTGCATCTTGTGTAATTCCCGCAGAAACTTGAGAAGCTGTCAATTGCGCTGTCAATACTGTTGCCTCATAGACACCATTATTATTAACATATACAACTACTCTAAATTGCCCGGCTCCAGATAATGAATCTGCAACCTGCTGTCCTCTAGCAACCACAACTAGATTAGTTGCAGCACTGGAAATATCTGTCTTGTTGAACATTGCAATAGCCGCTTCTGTATCGTCATCGGATTCATAAGCGTTCAAGATTGCACCATATCCTGCATCAGCAATCACGCTGCTTGCTTCGTATGCAAAACTTCTCCAAATAATATCCGTACTAATCGCTGTTCCAGCAAAATCAATTAGTGATGTTGTCGCACCTTGACCGCCCCATGCAAAATCCCATCTAAGTAAATTGGTTTCTGCAACTAGAGCATTCAATGCATCAGCGGTGTATTCACTAAATACATAAGAAGGAGCTACATTAATGCGGATTGCTAAAATCAATACTCTGTCTGCTAGGTTTTCACCAGCAGTACTCGTTGTATCCATTCTATCGTTCGCTTCAATGACGAAGATTGCATCAGAAATACCAGCTAGTGCACTAATATCAAAAGTAAATGCATCATCAACATCAATTGTTGGTGGGACATCAAATGTAACATACCCATTTGCGTCTTGTGTAATTCCCGCTGCAATTTGTGAAGCAGTTAATGAAGCTGTTAAAACTACAGATTCATAAACATCGTTGTTTTTGTAATAAACAACCACTCTAAATTGTCCTGCTCCAGATAGTGAATCAGCAACTTGCTGTCCTCTTGCTACTACAGTAAGTGTTTCTGCATTAGCAGGAATAGATGTTTTATTGTACATTGCCAAAGCCGGATCTGTATCGTCAACAGATTCAAATGCATTCATAACCGCACCATAACCAGCATCAACGATGACACTTGAATCAACATAAGAAGCACAACGCCAAATCATATCCGTGTCAATTGCTGTGCCGGCGAAATCAATTAGTGATGCACTAGTTCCTTGTCCACCCCAAGCAAAATCCCATTTCAATAAATTAGTTTCAGAAGCTATTGCATCTAAATTTTCAGCAAGCAATGAACCAAAAATATAGTCTGGCTCAATGATACGAACAGCAAGAATCATGACGCGGTCAGCTAAGTTCGTTCCACCATCGCCAACTGTATCCATACGATCATTTGCCTCGATAACTACGATTACATTCTCGATTCCTGCAAATGCAGAGATATCAAACATGAATGCATCTTTTTGATCTACTACTGGCGGTTCCTCATAAGTAATCCAACCATTTTCATCTTGAGGATAATTATCTGTCGATTGTGTAAGAATGTGAAGTTCATATCCATTTTCAGTAGGAATGAGTAATGAAACTCGGAACATTCCTCTTCCAGATAAAGATGGATCCCCACCATTCGCTCCGTTTGGTGTCCCTCTAGCAATAATTTCTAGTGATTCTGCATCATCAGAAAAACTAACTTTATTGTAGATTGCTAAACCTGCAGTATCATTGTCTTCTGTTTCTAGTGCATTCAAAATAGCACCATAACCAGCATCAGCCAATACGCTTTGAGAATCAGAAGGATTCACTTGACGCCAAATGACATCTTCTACTGTCGCGGTATTTGATAAGTCAAATAAATCAGCGACATATTCTCCGGGATGAGATCCCCATGCAACATCCCATCTTTGTAAATCTGTTTCAGCTGGAATGCTGTTTAACATTGTTTCTGTTAAACCATAAAGAACATCTTCTTCGACATTAATTGTAACTGTTGCACTCACTTGTGCATTATTGTCCGATGTTACAGTAATATCAGCGGAACCAACCCCCACACAAGTAACCAAACCTGTAGAGGTAACTGTAGCTACGTCAGTTGCCGAAGAACTCCAAGTAACTCCTTTATCAGAAGCGTTGATCGGATTGTACATTACACCTAGTTGAATTTCGTCGTCAATAAAATAATAATCTTCAACTGTGCCGATGATTTGTAAAGAGGTCAAATCAACATGAGTCGTTGTTTGCTCTTCAGTTGTTGTAGTTTCCTGCGTAGTCAATGTTGTTTCTTCTGTAGTTGTATTTGTAGATGCTGTATCTTGTGTAGTTGTTTCTGTACAAGCAACAGTTGCCATCAATACCACAAGAAGAAATAGTAACCCAAAAATCTTTTTCATTTTTTTCTCCTCACCTAAAATATTTTAACGATTTATATCGTGTCGTCCTAAACTATTCGTCTTCTGATGTGTCAGCTCTCAACCAAGCTCCCAAGAATGCTACTCGATCACAAAGCATGGAGTCCATTTCCCCTGCAGCTAAACCATTATCATGCATATCATCTACTTCAAAGAAAATAATAACAGTTTGTCCTTTATATGCGCTGATATCAAAATAGTAGTAATCATTGCCTGCCTCATAATCTGCAACAGTGGAATTACTGATAACCATCCAAGCTCCATCAGTGGATTCTACTTTGCCTTGAACAAGGGTTAAGTATGTTGGAGCGCTGTAATTTCCAAGTCCATCTGTTGTAATAACACCAACTCTGAATTTAGCTCGCTCTGAAGTGGTTTGAGTGATATGAGAACGTACTCTCATTTTTAGAATGTTAATATCCGTTCCTATTGCAACTTTATTAAACATATATTGATTCGCTACGGAATCATCATTATATGGATGATCCCAACTATCAAAAATAACTCCCCAAACGCCATCCCAAGGTGCAACTCCGCCGTATGTAGCAGTGGTTTTACCACCTCTCCAAACTGCGGTTGTTGTAGGTAGATTTCCTGCAGTATCATAAAAATCATCTGAGGAATCGGAAGTCATACCATCTGTACCATATTGTTCAATATCCCAATCAGTTCTGTAATCAGTTGCAAGATTATCAAAATAAGAGCTACTAAACATCTGATATACATAATTGGTTGCTTCACCAATAACAATATAAACAATAGCAGAAATACTATTACTTCCGATTACACTTAATTCACAAGTATCGCCTACTTGTGCAGTTGCAGCAACCGAGTAAATTCCATACTGATTGATTGTTGCCACAGAAGGATCAGAACTTGTATAAGTAACATCAATTTGTGTCGTGTTAGAAGGTGTATAAATCGGAACCAATGAGAAAACATTACTCATTAGATTAATTGGTATTTCTAATCGATTCGTATCTGAGGTTGACAATGCAATAGCTTCATTATTTTTCTTTAAGTGAAGTTCTGTTAATTGAACTTCATTGACAGTAATCGTGCATTGTGCATAAATGGAACTATCAGTAAGAACCATAGCAGTCACAACATATTGACTGTCTGCAACAGCATCACTGCTTATAGAAACTAATCCTGTAGCAGAAACAGTAGCTAGATTCGCTTCCGCATTTCCAACAGGTGCAATTGTATAATACAAAGCAACATTGTTTGCATTCGTAGGGTTGTATACAATTGTCAATTGTTTCTCGTTTCCGATGTTAACGCTTACCTCTGATTGTTCAAAAGAAATCGATGTAAGTGATACTTCGGCAATAACAACGATTGTGATAGTTTCTGTTATTTCTCCATTTGTTGCGGATATAGAACAGTTTCCTTCAGCAACCGCAGTAATCTTCCCATTCGTATCAACTGTGGCTACTTCACTATTGGTTGTTGCCCATTCTACCGTTTTATTTGTCGCATCACTTGGACTTACTGTAGCAGTAAGTGTAAGTTCATCTCCTTGAACAATTGTCAAGGTTTTATTTACAATCCCTAGGCCTGTGATAGTAATCTTCTCTGCAGGAACTGTATTCTGAGTTGTTGTTTCTGTCCCGTTCCCGGTACAAGAAATTGCCACCATACTTAGCAAAAGGGTAAGAACAAGTGACATAGTCCTTCTCATAATTCGTTTCATAATTCTCCTCCATTAATTCATTTGATAAATCTTGAAATTGGATATCGCTCCGGAACAGTCTTCCGAATACCACCCAACTAAATCGTTTCTAAATTGTTCTGTTAATCTCAACCCATTGATATATACATCATCAATATATACTTCAACGAAATATCTTCTTACTAATACTCGGACTACTTTTGGCGTATTCCAGTCAAATTCAACTTTCTTTGATGTAATCCCCTGTTGAACTACATTTCCACAGAATCCATCCGTAATTCTAGTAAAATCAATACTCGAATCTCTTTGATTCAAAAAGAGACAAACATTTTGATTTGATGCAGTCTGTAGTACAATACCTGCGCCTAATCCTTTTTGTAAAGCTATCTCAAATTCGATTACTCTACCATCACTTAAAAGAGAGTTATTTTGATTACAGAATACATATGGTTCAGACATGAAAATTCCTGAGGAGCCTAAATTCTTGAACTCAAGATGATTATTTTCATGTATCCACAATACAGGATATATATTGCCTAATTTTTTAGTGTGGTAATAATTCATGTGATTATGGGTTAGTATTTCACTCATATCTTTTATGGCATCATTAATTGTTGAATACACAAGTTGTATTTGTCCTTCGCTCTTCTCTACGACCTCTTTTACCGGGCCAATCCAAGCGTCAGCAATTTGATCACCCCAAATATGATAGAAAATTATCTTGCCATTTTCATGAATTATTCTTCCTACACTTCCCATTGTTACATTATCCAAATCCCTACTTCCTACTAACATTGGATCTGCATTCGGAAAATCATAAGGTCCAAGAAGATTTTCAGAGTGAACATAGTATGTTCCACCACTTAAGTATTTTGCATAAGGATCAAATTGAAACCCTAACTTCGAAGAAGTACAGAAGACCACATAATGATGCCCGTTCATTTCGAAATGTTCTGGTACTTCGAATGCTGGTACAATATCTGTTTTTTCTGTTGCTGGTTTAATTGGAGTCCAATGGATACCATCATTACTAGTACAGCATCCTAGTACTCCTCTTTTTCCTTCTATTTGATAATTGGATGTGTCAGATGTTAGAAAAGCATAGTAAGGAGGTGCTTGTTTTGGATCAAGAGCATTCATAACTCCTAGTGAATCCCATCTTGGATATGCATCTGGTATAGAATCTTTATCCTTAAGATAGATTTTCCCATCTGGTTCTAATACGACTCCTTCGATTTTGCTCCAATGAATTAAGTCAGCGCTTTCAGCAAAATAGATTTTTTGTTCTCCTTCTGGTTTTTCTTGAGAATAATTCATGATATATTTAGTATCCCCAAGTTTTTGGATCATACCAGTCCCTAACCAGATTGCATCTGTATCCATAGATAGTACAGTTCCATATTCAACCCAATGAACAAGATCATCTGATATTGCCAGACTAATCCCATCCCATCTAGTGCCATTTTCACTGACTCGAATGTAATATAGGTAATACTTGGAATTTTCATTTACCATCCAAGTATCCCACATTCTTTCTTTTATCGGTTTATAGAACATCGGTTTTCTCCTTTATTTGGCTTTTCCTGCGCTGCCTAAAACTTTGATATATTTGCCAACGGTCTGCTTTGTGATTTCGATTAGTTTCATCGACATATCTGGATAGTCTTTAAATACCTGATTGTTTGCTTGTTTCACGTAGTCATGATGAATTTCACTAGCTAAATTAACTTTATTAATACCGTTCTTCACACATAATTTCAAATCTTCGGAGTCTGTTCCAGATCCTCCGTGCAAAACTAAAGGAATCGTACTTACCTTGTTAATGTTGCTGAGTAAATTGAATTGAAGATTTGGGCGATCAGTATATAGCCCGTGTGCATTTCCAATAGCAACCGCTAACGCATCACAGTTTGTTTTATTTACAAAATCAACAACATCCTCAGGTTGAGTCATACGATACTTTTCTTCCGAGGTGTCATATTTTTCGTTTTCGTTCCCAATATATCCAATTTCTGCTTCAACAGTAACACCGTGTAAATGAGCATAATTCGAAATTTGTTTTGTAATTTTACTGTTTTCTTCCATGCTTAAACTTGATCCATCGAACATAACTGAAGTGAATCCTAATTCAATAGCTTTGTAGATGTCTGTCATCTTTGTGCCGTGATCTAAATGAACAGCGATTGGGACGCTGCTTTTTTTGGCGGCATTAATCATTAATGGTCCGAAAATTTCCAGAGGAGTGGTGTTGAATTGGACTGGTGCTAACTGTAAAATAAGCGGAGCACTCAAGTCCTCAGCTGCAGCAATTCCACCTAAAATCATTTCCAGGCTTAGCATATTCGTTGCTAATACTGCGTAAGAGTCCGATTTTGCTTTATCCAAAATGGACTTCATCGAAACGAGTGGCATATATTTGATTCCTTTCTTGTCATTTCATGCGATTTCATTATACAATATTACCATAATTTTAGCAACTTGTTTTTAGAAATTCATCATTTCTATCTAAAATGCATCAAAAAAAGGCTATTTAAGCCTCTAAATGAAATGTGTAATGTTAACGTATTATGTGTGGATCGGTAAAGATATCAGCTTCATCAGTAGATCTTGTAGAAAATTCAGATACAACCGCTCCTTCGGTTCCCGCTTTAAACCAGTGAAGAGTGTTTGGCAATAAAGTATATTGTTCACCCTCGCTCAATATTATCTCTTTAAATACTGTGAATAAAGAGCCATTCGGGACTTTTGACTTATTCATCTCAAAATCATTCTCATCTCCAGGGACATACAAATATACTAATCCTTTTCGACATCTAAAGGTTTCTTCTTTCCCCTTTATTTCTCCAGTATCGGGGTGTTTATGCTCAGGACAAACCTGATTAGGTAAAAGAATCAATTCTTTCGCGCATACACGTTCTGTATTTACATATGTCAAAATAGATAACCCGAATCGTTCAAATTGATTCAATCCAAAATCAGCTATCTCAATATGATTCTTTTCATTTTCCGTAATGATGATATTCGCCATTTCAAAATATTGAATAGCTTTATCTATATATTTTTTCTGATTTGCTTTATCCATAATATTCCATCTTCCTCTTTAATATATGATCGAATGATTGAATTCCTTGAGAAGCTCCATACCCTTGCACACACATAGATCCAACAATATTGGCGAATTCAATCATATCTTTTGTATTCCAAGAGTGTTGTAATCCAGTCAATATGCCTGACATAAAGGAATCTCCAGCCCCTGTTGTATCCACTATTTTTTCAAGACTAACAGATGATATTATGACAGGTTCACCATCCGCAAAATACACAGCCCCTTTGTCTCCGAGTTTGATTATCGTTTCCTTCGCCCCTTTGTTTAAAAGGATTGAATTAATTTCACTCAAATCACTGGTGCCCGTTAGTTTCTCAGCCTCGTCTATACTTGGCACAAATAAATCAACATAATTCAATACTTTCTCAAGAGTTTTCATCCATTTTCCTGTGGAATCCCATCCAATGTCTAAGACTGTAAACACACCTTTTTCTTGTGCCATTCGAAAGACTTCGGCCATTTGATCGCCATCAAAATTAGGCATAAGCAATGCACCACCTATAAAAAGAATGTCTGTATCAAAAAGAGAATCCAAATCTAAATCTTGAATATCTAAGGCCGCATTAGCTCCGGGATTATGTAGAAAACTACGTTCGCCACTTGAATCGAGTAATACAATTGATGTTGATGTTCCTATGTTGTCTAAGAAAATAACGCCACTCTCATCAACCTTGTTTTCAACTAAGGATTTCCGAATGAAATCACCAAAAATATCTTTACCAACAGGTATAATTAGTTTGTGCTCAATCCCTATTTTAACAAGATCAATGGAACAATTCAAAGCGCATCCACCTGTATGCAGTTTAAATTCATTTGCAAACTCTAGTTGTCCTAATAGTGGAATCTTTTTGTAGCCAGATACAAATATATCAACACAGCCGATTCCTAAAACTGTTATTCTCTTCATATGAACTCTCCAAAAAATTGACGTTAACAACTTAATTATACTTACATTTTTAGGTTTGTGCAAGATTTTTATAATAACATGCTAATATTTTGCTAATTTGTTAGTGATTAAATTCCATAAACGGTTATTATGTCATTTTGATTTCCGTTTTCTAGTAATTATATATCTCGTAAATTTAGTATTTTCAAATTGTTTTGCTAATATCTTGCTAATTTGTTGATTTATTTGCTAAAATGTGATAGTATAATTATTGAATAGCAAATATTTTATATGGAGTGATTATTATGAAAAGAGATAGACTGACACAAATGTCAGATTTTATTAGCCAAAAATCCACGGTTACTCTACAAGAACTTGCAGATAAATTTAATGTATCCATATATACTGCGAGAAGAGATGTAGAAGAATTGGAAAGCAAAGATATCGTCAAAAAATTCTATGGGGGAATATCCTTTAACAACAACTCAGTTGCTACATTAGTTGAGTTTGAAGGGAGAAACACAATCCACCATGAAGAGAAGTTGCGTATAGCTAAGGCTGTTGCAGAAACGATAGTCGATGATGATGTAATTTTTATAGACGCCGGTACAACAACAATGTATATTGCTGATTATATCAAAAATAAAAAGATAACCGTCGTTACCAATAATATCTATGTTATTATTAAACTCTTCTTACAAGAAAACATTAATATCGTTGTGATCGGTGGCGAACTAGATCATAGAACAAAGTCCCTATTTGGTCTAAATGCACTTCGTTTTTTAGAGAATATTACTATTACAAAAGCCTTTTTAGGAACCTCGGGTATTTCCTTGGAAAATGGATTAACAAACTATACTTTCTCCGAATCAGAAATCAAGTCTAAATGCATAGAGAATAGTATTAAATCCTACGTTTTGGCAGATCCAAGCAAGTTTGATAAACCTTCAATGATTCGATTTGCTAAAATATCCGATGTTGATTTTATTGCTACTTGTTCTCCAATCCCTCAAAGTTATGTTGATTACTGTAAAACTCATGGAGTACAGATAATCTATGGATAAATCTGAATTATTACAACGAATTGGTGATATTTCACAATTATGTGATGCAAAGCGATATCGATCTATCAGTGGAAGAGATGACGGTAATATTTACATTCAAGTATACAATGCCGCTGGATTATCTCTCTTAATTTCCGAGAGTAGAGGATTGGATATCGTTTCAACCAGTTACAAAGGAACAAATCTTTCATATATCACTAAGAACAAAGTCACTTCCCCCTATCTATTTGAAGAAATGAATGATGGGTTTCGTAGAAGTTTCTTTGCAGGAATGCTGACAACATGCGGAATGAGTTATAATGGTGCGAAATCAAAAGAAAACGATATATACTACGGAACACATGGCCGATTCTCAAATACACCTGCTGAAGATGTGAATATCATAAAAAAATGGGAAAATGAAGATTATATCATTGAAATATCAGGTTATATAAAGGAGTCCAAATTATTTGGAGAGAACACTTTATTAAAAAGAACAATTACAATAACTCTATATGGACAAGAAATCAAGATTAGAGATGAAGTTATCAATCAATCTTTTTCACTTCAACCATTAATGCTTCTCTATCATTTTAATATAGGCTATCCCATTCTAGATGAAAAATCACGATTAAGAATATCCCCTTCCTCTATACGTGCAAGGGATGAAATCGCAGCGCTAGGGATTCAAAACTATGATTTATTTTCGACTCCACAAAAAGAGTTTGATGAACAAGTATTTTATCATGCAGATTTTTTAGATGAGATCTGCTATGGTGAAATATATAATCCTGATTTAAAACTAGGTGTTAGCATTGAGTTTAATTCCAATGAGTTACCTCTTTTATTAGAATGGAAAATGTTAGCACAAGGCGAGTATGTCTTGGGAATCGAACCATCCACAAACACTCCGGAAGGGTACACCGTTGAAAAAGAAAATAATCGCATTCTGTATCTCAAACCTCAAGAAACGAAAATAATTAACCTAAAGATTAAAATTAAAAATTATTAAGTGAAAAGGAGTATTATAAGTACTCCTTTTTTTATCTGATATATTGACCTGACTTTTCAGCGTATTCAACAATTGCCAATTGATATTCTTTGCTTACTTGTTGTTTCATCTTATACATAT